>JAGNPP010000068.1 GCA_017989575.1 Chryseobacterium sp. | reverse complement strand
ATCTTAAATAAGGATCTTTTAAATAAGCAAAAATCGATTATTAATCCTGTTTCTTTCAAGAAAAATATAATTTATAAAAGAGAAAAAGACCGTACTATTCCTATTGCAATTGGAATATTAATTTTTTTTGGATTAATGATTTTTGGATTTCAATATTTTATCAAAAATAATAAAGACCATTCTGATAATATAAATGCACAAGAAAATAGTATTGCAGATTTTCAAAAAGTCCTTGACATTCTTGATACTAGTGAAAATTCTAAGAATATCAAAATCCAGAATTGGTTAAAACAAACCATTGAACAAAACAACTCTAGTGTGCTCTCAAAGACCTGCAAAAGCTATGTTGCTGACATCGGAGGTATGGATTACGATTGTGACGGTTGTCTTTCTAAAAATGAAGTTGACGAAAAATGGCAATATATTTACGATAAAAAATTTGCAAATTTTATTCACCCTTTTGAAGATGGTCAAGACAGTAGTGATGTTTTTTCAGTTTCAAATTTAGAATATCTTGGAAGCTCTTTTGACCAAAAATATGACATAGCATTTTACTATAAATGCACTATAAAAGATGTCGGTTTTGGGTCTTCTGTAAATAGAATCTTTAAGGTAATAAATTACAAAAATAACTATTACATTGATGGAATTTATAATGAATTCTAAATCAGAAACGGCTCAAAATTCCCCAATGAATTTTAATTTCGTTGAATTTGAAAGGATTTCCAAATTCGTTTCCGTTGGAAATCTGAAAACTCATCAAACCGACGGGAAGAAAAAAGTTGAAACCTAATCCTAAACTATACAGTTTCGGTGTAATTCCCAAAGCTTTGTTGGACATTTGACCATATTGTGCAAAAAGGTCAAAGAAGGCTTGGTCATTGACGAGATAGCGGTATTCCGCACCGGCAAATGCGTAGAAATCGCTGATGAGACTTTGCTCGTTAAAACCCCGCATCGAGTTCCAGCCTCCAAACCGAAAAAGTTCGTTTGTAGATAATTCGTTCTTGGCGCTGAGCAATGCGGACTCTGCTTTGATGTTGAGAAAGTGATTTCCAGATAGATTGAAATTGTGTTCGGCGAAAAGGAAATACCGGATTTGATCAAATTTTTCCTGCGTGTCGTCGTAAGTGGTCTTGAGAAAATCGGCTTCCACACGGATGTTACTTTTGTTGATGAACAGCGGAATGTCACTTCCTTCCTGATATTGATACCAGAGTCCAATCCCTTTTTTGCTGTAATCGCGACCGCCTGTGTAGAGCGAATCCAAAATCGCGGACGACTCGAAAGTGCCTTTGAGACCGAGTTTTTGACGTGGAGAAAGATGATAGTAAACGGCTGGCAAAAACTTCACATTCGCGAAAGTGGAGTCTTGACGGAAAATATTGACATTGACATTAAGACCAACATTGCTTCCAAACGTGTACGGAATGTCCGTCTGCATATCGAAAGTCTGACCTTTGTCGGGATTTCTTTGCCAGTAAACGCCGATGCTTTCGAAGCTGTTGAACATATTTTTGAGCTGGACATTCAAAGTTCCGTTGACGGTAAATTTTTCCGTTTTGTCGTTTCCGAAGCCAATCATTCCGTCGAACGTGTTGGTTTTTTTCTTTTGCATAAAGAGAAAAACCTGCGTAGAATCCTTTGTAAATAAAGTCTGAGGCGGTTTTTCCAAAGTCACAAACTGGTGATTTTGCAAAGCCTGATTCATTGAAACCAAATTTTTGTCTTCGTAATTCTTGCCGACATATTCTTTGTTCAGAGCTTTAACGAATTGTTTCGGTAAACGCGTGTAGCCTTTGTAAACGATAGCGTCGATTTTCCTTTGAGAAGCTGTAACAACGGAGATTTTCACAGTTGGAATTCCGTTTTCAATCTTCTGGAATTTGGTTTTCACGCGGTTGAAGGCGAAACCTTTGTTACGGTATTTTTGATTAATGTTCTTCTTGAGAGAGTCGAGGTTTTTGGTGTAGAGTTCGTTCTTTTGAAGTTTTAAATCTGAGACCAATGAATCTGAAAATTTGACATTGGCTTTGTTAAAATTCGGACCTTTGTCGTAGTAGATTTCCGTGCGGTTTTCTATTTTTGTGACGTCTTTCAGTTCTGTGAAGAAGTAGGAATTTTCCGTTAATGAATCCAAAAACTTAACGGCTTTTGCGGAGTCGGAGACTATTTTTTTTGCGTTGGTTTCTTTGTCGATGAGCCAATATTCTTTTTTCTGCGCGTTGATTGAACCACAAAAAGCACAAAAGAGAAACAGGAATGTTATGTTTTTCAAAAGATTACAAAAGAAAGTGTCTTCGATTTTTATCTTTTTTTTTCTTGATATATCGAACTTTATAAACATTATACTTTTGTGACTTTTGTGGTTATATAACAGAAAATCAATCCATTTTATTGTATTTCTTCATCAGATTCTCGTACGTGCCTTGTGGCAGAATCCATTTGAGCGGAACGCCAATTTTCTGACCGAATTTCCCGAAATAATAATGCGCTTTCCACTTCGATTTCCCTAAAAGTCCATCGATGTAAACTGCAACATCCATAGGTTCGGTGCCTTCGCCAACGTGGGAATTCATCAAAGCATAAACTTTGTCGAAGACATTTTTATAGGGTTCAGAAACTTTTGTTTTTACACGGTTTTCTGCAATATTGGTTTTGATATCGCCCAAATGAAGCGAACAAACGTGGATATTCCAGGGATAAACTTCGTAGCGCATTGCTTCCGTTACTTTATCCAAAGCCGATTTGGAAGCGGAATAGAAACCTCGAAAAGGCAATCCCATTTCAGAACCGATGCTGGAAACGTTGATGATTTTTCCTGATTTTTGTTCACGCATTTTTGGCAAAACTGCCGTCATCATTTGGACAGAACCAATCAAATTGAGATTGAATAATTTTGTAATATCTTCTTTTGTAGAATCTTCAACTGCGCCAACCATTCCCATTCCAGCATTATTAATCAGAACATCGATTCTGGTTTCTGTTTTCAGGATTTCAGAAATGGCGTTGTCGATTTGGTCCTTTTCGGTAATATCTGTCGGAATCGAAACGAAAAAATCAGAACTCACAGATTTCCTGCTCAGTCCGTAAACTTTGTTCCCTTTCTTCCCGAAATATTCTGCCAGCGCAAATCCAATTCCGGATGAAGTGCCTGTGATGATGATGGTTTTTGACATTTAGAAATTAAAAGATTTTTTTGAATTAGGAATTTTGATTTCGTTCTTTCCCATTTTGTAATCACTCATTTTTATTAATTTGGGAAGTTTGTTTGTTAATTCTTTATAGTAATTTTCAGGAACTTTTCTTTCATATCCGCTGTCACAATCCGAATATTCTTCGCTTACAATGACTTTTCCAGTTGAAAAATTGATTTCATCTGAAAAATTAAATTCGCAAGTATCATCAAATTGAACCAACGCACCAATGAGATAGAAATCGCCGTTTTGAAATCGATAAGTGTTTTTCGAAGTCACTGTATGTCGTGAATTTGAAAAGTAAGATTGAAAAATCACCAAACAATTATTCTTGATGGTTAATTCCAATGCATTGCTTTCCGGATAAAATCCCTCTTTGCTGTCAAATATCAAATTAGAATTCTCCTTCCAAATTTTCAATTTGCCATTGATTTTTTTCAGAATATAAAACTTTCTTACAAGTCCAGCATATTCCGATTCTGATTTTTTATCAGTATTGAAAACGATGACTGTTTCATCTTTTCCATCTTTGTCGAGGTCGTCTTTTGTTTCCAGGATTTTCTCATAACCTTTTGGGATTGTGAAATCTTTCAGTTCTTGAGAATGGAGAGCTGAGAAAAAGATTATTGCGAAAAAGGAAAGAAAATTTTTCATTTTAGTTTACTTGAGAACTTATAAAATCTGTAGGGTAAAATTACTATCCAAATTAAAATGTTGTTAATCAAACTTAGCGAAAAACCTATAAAACTACTTAAGACCATATCATAATGATTAAAAGGATTGTTGTACCAAGATAAATCTTTTCTCTCCGTTATCGTATAATACCAAAATATAATATTGAAGATTAACAATATTATTGTTGTAAAGTAATTTTCAAAAGTAAGGCTTGTAATAAATATTGATAAAATTAAAATTACAAAAAGAGAGAAAGTTATATTTATGAATTCGTAGTATTTAAAAATCTCAATCACATTCATTATAATGCACAATGTCAAAATGATTATGATGAATGCTTTTGTAATCTCATTGATTCTTGGAGATTTGAAGAAATTTGTTTCCATTAAAACTCAAACAAACCTTCTGTAGAAAATCTCAAATCAGGAAAATTGATAGATTGCAACATTTCTCCGTCTGCAACTGGTTTTCTGCTGATGTATTCTCCATTTTCTAAACTATAAATTAAAATAAATTTCTCGCTAGAATCTACAACCCAATATTCAGAAACACCCGATTCTTCGTACAAACTGAACTTCAAATTCATTTCTTTTTTAGAATTTCCGGGAGAAAGAATTTCAACCACCAAATCTGGTGCGCCAAGACAACCTTTGTCGTCAATCTTATTTCGGTCACAAATAACACACAAATCTGGTTGAACAACAGTCAGGATTTCCCCAGTTTTGTTGGGTAGACGTACATCAAAAGGGGCAAAGAAGAATTCACAACTTTTATTTTCGAAAAAATTTCCAAGATTCAGGCTTAATTTTCTAGCAATTCTTTGATGGTTTGGCGCAGGCGCGGGACTCATTTTCAAAATTTTACCTTTGATAAGCTCCACCCTTTCTTTGAATCTCCACAAAAGATAATCAGCAAAAGTGTAAGTTTTGTTAAGGTCTAATTGATTGATATTTGTGATTTCCATAACGCTGTTTTTTGAGATTAACGGCTTATTCCTAACAAAGATAGGTAATTTTAAAGGTTAAAAATTGGATTATTGTAAAACTAGAATATTAGAAATTTAATCCAATATCCTCTATTTCAATCATTCCAGTATCTTCCAAATTACAAATACAACCTTTGACGGTTTTGTAATTTCCAATAATGTGCGTCTCTTTTCCTTTTTTGTCAGTAATGATAATTCCGGCAGAGTAAACTTCGCCTTCTGCGTGATAGGTTCGAAATAATAAATATTGGTAGCCATCATTCGTAAACTGAAGATTATCTACTTCCATTCCCGCATTTTGAATTCCGCCACCACGCCAGTAAGAATTATAATGAAATTGCTTCCAACTTTCCTTTGTTCTATTGGCTGGAAATTCCATCTCAATTTTACTCTTGGTTCCAAATCGATACTGAATATATTTGTTGGACTTATCCTTTACCAAAGACATTTTTTTTCCACTTTTAGTTTCAAATGAATAAATTACTTCCTCATTCGGCAAAAGATATTGCGACCAAATTGTGGCAGGAATTAGAAACAAAAAAAGAAGAATATGCTTTTTCATTAATATAAAATTAACTCGTAGTCACCTTCGCAAAATCCTCCCAAAACTCAGGATAAGATTTCTCGACAACGTCCTCATTTTCAATATTCAATTCTTTGATTAAGGCAAACGGCGCAAAAGCCATCGCCATTCTGTGGTCTTTGTACGTGGCGATTGAAATATTTTCTTCAGGTTCAATGAATTCCGAAGATTCTATTTTTTCAACCGTGATGTGTGTTTTTGCTCCGATTTTCAACAATTCATTTTGAAGCGCAACTAAACGGTCGGTTTCCTTTACTTTTAACGTGTGAAGTCCCGTAATTTCGAATGGAATTTTCAAAGCGGTTGCCGTCACACAAAGCGTTTGCGCAATGTCTGGACAATCGTTCATATCCAAAGTAATCAATTCAGGATATTCAAAAGCTGGTTCTGGCAAAAGTGAAATCGAGTTTTCTGCATAATCCGAAACCGTGTTGATGCCGAAATATTTCCAGTAAAGTTCCTTGATGACGCTGTCGCCTTGCAGAGAAAGCGTGTGAAAACTTTTCAGGGTAATTGTTTTTCTGCCAATTGCTGACAAAGAGAAGAAGTAAGAGGCTGATGACCAGTCACTTTCAACTTCGTAATGTTCAATTCTAAAGTTGTCAGAATGGGCTAGGATTTCTATTTTATTTTCCGCAAAATGAGATCTGATTCCGATTTCGTTCAGGATTTTCAAAGTCATTTCGAGGTAAGGTCGGGATGTGATTTCGCCTTCCAATTCTAATGTCAAACCGTTCTCCAATTTTCCTCCGATTAATATTAATGAAGTCAAAAATTGGCTGGAAACGTTGGCGGAAATCTTCACCAGATTCCTTTCTAATTTCTTTCCGATGATTTGCAATGGCGGGAAACCTTCTTTTTCCAGATAAGTGATGTCTGCGCCGAGTGATTGAAGTGCGTCCACCAAAGGTTTGATAGGTCGGTTTTTCATTCGGTCGGAACCGGTCAGAATTGTTTTTCTACCTTCAAAAATCGAATAATACGAAGCCAAGAAACGCATTGCCGTTCCCGCGTGGTGGATGTCAATCAACTCAGCATCGGATTCCAAAGCTTTTTTGAGCAAAGTCGTGTCCTGAGAGTTGGAAAGATTGAGCATATCAATGTTTCCAAAGAGTTTCCCTAAAATCAAAAGACGGTTCGAAATACTTTTCGAACCGGTAATTTGGATTTTTTGATTATCGATTAATTCAGATTTTTTTAATATCATAGTTTGTTTGGAAGTTGGAAGCGGGATGATGGAAGTTTAATCGATGCGTTTTAAAACATCCATCTTCCATCTTCCATCATCCAACTTCATCTATTTAAGTTTCTCGTTATTCTGATGTCTATCCTTGTCTCTATCGGTTTTCACTTTCATTTTTTTATCGAAAGCCGATTGCAAATCTGTCCCGGTTTGATTCGCCAAACAAAGTGTTACGAATAGAACGTCCGCCAATTCTTCGCCAAGGTCTTTGGACTTGTCGGATTCTTTTTCAGATTGTTCGCCGTATCTTCTGGCGATGATTCTGGCGACTTCGCCCACTTCTTCTGTCAGCATTGCCATATTCGTCAACTCATTGAAATAACGGACGCCAATGGTTTTTATCCATTCGTCAACCTGATTTTGGAGTGTTGTGATTTCCATTATTGGTAAGCTCCGATTGTTGCAGGATAAGTTCTGGTAATTCCAACTATATCTTTTTCTGTAGAAATTGTATTAAGATTAGTCCCTTTTAATCTGGCCTTAGAATCAGCTTTCACTCTCATATTCATTTTCTGAGTAAAGTAGTTTTGGAATTTTGGGTCTTCATTGGCAATGTTTGAGCTACCGACCGTTAAACCAGAATTGGATGTAAATTTCAGCAAAGAGCTATTGAAACTATAACTAATCGCCGTTCCATTCGGATTATTACTCAAAGAAATCATATCTGGCATATCGCCATAAATGATAGAATTATTAACATTTAAAACCACCGCTCCAGCTTCTAATACACCATCTTCATTTTCCCAAGTATTGCTTGCAAAGATTCCCATCGCAGACATACTTGAGTTCAAATCCCAATAGTTGGCAATCGTACAATAATTTAAGTTGTAATTTCCACTTCCGGCAATCGCAATGTCAGTTTCCCCGCAGTTGTTTATCACAACATTGTTCATTGTAAGATTTTTGGTGTGAATGCCATAGATTCCTACATTTTGAAAAGTATGAATAATCGAATTGTTGATATTAGCCGTATTTTTTTTGAGTTGAAGGCCAACGTTTCCACCAAAAAGTCTGGCGTAATTCATTTTCAATTCGGTGTCTTCCTCCATTTTGATTCCGTTCCAGTTGGCAGGAAGCGTATCGTATTTCGTGTCACTTCTGTCACCTCTGAAAATCACTTCATCGCCAAGAATACCTTTGACATCAAGAATCGAATTTTTCGCGAAGTTCATCCCGCTGTTTTTTCGGAAATAGACTTTCGTTCCTTTTTCCATTGTCAAGGTTTTCCCTTCAGCAACGGTCAAATCTCCAAAAATCACTTTTACTTTATCCTTTGTCCAAGTCGTATTTTCAGAAATGATATTTGGATTTGAGTCAGATTTGATAAAATATTCTGCATCCTGAACAACGGAGAATAATGTTACTTTTTGCTCACCAGCCGGCGTATTAAAAACCACTTTGTCCTCGGCAATCGCTTCTGGCGCGTTGGCAATCGGCGCAATTTCTACAAAAACATAAAGGCTGTCTTTTCTTCTCAGCGCCACATTTTCAAAACTTGTCCCAACTTTACCGTCAACATTGATTCTATAAAGTGAACCACTTCCGCCTTCCAGCGCAATTCTCGGAATCATTACATCTTTATCTTCTCTGTTATAAACCTTTACGGCATAAGTTTCCGAACGCATTTGGTTGTAAACGGTATCACAAAAAACGGTGTCGGTAGAGAATCTCAACTGTTGCGTTGGCGATTCAAACGAAATATCATCGTGATTACAGCCCGCTAAAAGCAAAAGAGTCCAAAATGCAATTCCAAAAAATATTTTAATTTTCATCAGTTTTTATTTAATTTTTTTAGGTCAGATGGAACACCCATTATGTTTCTGCATCAAAGAGGTTTTGCAGGTAGGTGTTTCATTTATCTTGTTTAATCTTCAAAACTACAAAATTTAAATTTTTATTTTGTGAGTCTGGTGATATTTCAGAATAAATTTTATTTGGGCGTGTTTATCCGCCCTTCATTCCCGCATTTTCCTTTTTTACCAAAAAAGAAAAAAAGCTTCACGTAGGTCGGGGTGCGCTTTGCGAAAAAATAGGTAGAATTTAAATTAGATTTTCTCCAATAAAACCAAATTATGATCCCTTCTTCCAAAATGATTATACAAAAGCACATTTTGAATGCTTTGCTTTTTCACGTCATTAATCTTCATCACCTCCGGGATTTCTTGATTTTTCAAAATCTGACAAGCCATAAATGTTGAAAAACCACTTGCTGTATTGAATTCTCCACTCAAATGTTTGTAATATAATAGAGATGAATTTGGAAATAATTCAGATGCATTTTTATAATAAACATCAGATTTTGAATCTCCGTTGAAACCTAAAATAACAGAATCAATATCTTCGTTTCTCAAATTATTTTTCTCTAAGAAATCTTTAATAAATTTTTGAGTTTCGTCTAATTCTAATGTGTTAATAATTTGAATATCTTTCAATTGAGCATAAGAATTTTCCGTCTTATCTTTTCCCAAAACAAAAAAGCTCGAACCTTCACCCCAAATCACGCCTTCCGTTGTTGAATTCAAATAATCAACCGGAAGATTTTCTTCTTTTTTAATGGAATTATTCAGTTTGTACAATTCCATCGTTCGTTCGGTCTGCTCGTCTGTGGAACCAACAAGGACATTTTCCGCTTCACCGTCCAAAATCTGAAGTTTTGCATCCAGCATTGAAAATTCGAGGGAAGATGAACTGTTGACGTAAGTGAAATTATAACCGTGACATTGTAATCCCAAAGCGATTTGTCCCGAAACGGTGTTATGAGTCGATTGAATAAAAAATGTTGGTGTTAAGAACTCTTCATTATTTTCCAAAACGTTTTTAAGAAATTTTTCCGAGTCCTGAGAACAGCCCATTCCAGTTCCGACGATGATGGCGTCAGGTTTTTCAATGCCGGCTTCCTGCAAAGCTTTTGTGGAAGCAACAGAACTCATTTTGACTGTTTTAGACATTCTTCGGCTCATCGCTGGCGGAATAAATTCTTTGTAATTCGGTTCGATGGCTTTTAAAATCTGAACAGAATTTTCAGGTTTTAAAGTCTCGAAGAAATTGTCGTTTAAAGTGTCCTGAACCGAGATGCAGGCGGCACTGTTGATGTAAGCTGCACTCATTATTTAGAAAAAATTAAAGTTGAACAGTTTCCGCCAAATCCAAACGAATTGGAAAGTACGTGGTTGATGCTTTTCTGTTTCAGTTCGGTAACCGGCTTTAAATCAAATTCTTCCATTTTCGTTTTAAAATTTAAATTTGGAAAAATCACATTATTCTGCATCGCCAAAATCGAGTAAACCGCTTCAATTCCTGCCGCCGCTGCCAAAGTATGACCTGTAAAAGCCTTTGTAGAACTGAATTCCGGAACCTGATTTTCACCAAAAATCCGAATCATTGCAATACCTTCAGACAAATCGTTATTTGGAGTCGCTGTACCGTGAACGTTGATGTAATCAATGCTTTCTTTATTTAAACCTGAAACTTTCAATGCTTTTTCCATTGCCAAAAATGCGCCTTGTCCGTTTTCCGAAGATGCGGTCTGATGATGTGCATCGTTGGCATTTCCGTAACCGGAAAGATAAGCGAGAACTTTTTTATTTTCTTTTTTGACAACTTCGTCAGATTCCAAAACAAGGAAAGCGGCTGCTTCACCCAGATTCAGACCTTTTCTGTTGTTGTCGAAAGGCGTATTGTAAGAATCCGTCAAAATCATCA
>JAGNPP010000301.1 GCA_017989575.1 Chryseobacterium sp. | reverse complement strand
GTTTATAAAGTTCGATATATCAAGAAAAAAAAAAGATAAAAATCGAAGACACTTTCTTTTGTAATCTTTTGAAAAACATAACATTCCTCTTTCTCTTTTGTGCCTTTTGTGGTTTAATCAACGCGCAGAAAAAAGAATATTGGCTCATCGACAAAGAAACCAACGCAAAAAAAATAGTCTCCGACTCCGCAAAAGCAGTCAAGTTCTTGGATTCTTTGACAGAAAATTCCTACTTTTTCACAGAACTGAAAGACGTCAAAAAAATAGAAAACCGAACAGAAATCTATTACGACAAAGGCCCGAATTTCAACAAAGCCAATGTCAAATTCTCAGATTCATTGGTCTCAGATTTGAAACTTCAAAAGAACGAGCTCTACACCAAAAATCTCGATTCCCTCAAGAAAAACATCAATCAAAAATACCGAAACAAAGGTTTCGCTTTCAACCGTGTGAAAACCAAATTCCAGAAAATGGAAAATGGAATTCCAACGGTCAAAATCTCTGTCGTCACCGCTTCACAAAGGAAAATCGACGCTATCGTTTACAAAGGCTACACGCGTTTACCGAAACAATTCGTTAAAGCTTTGAACAAAGAATATGTCGGCAAAAATTACGAAGACAAAAACTTAGTTTCGATGAATCAGCAGTTGCAAAATCATCAGTTCGTGACTTTGGAAAAACCGCCTCAGACTCTATTTACAAAGGATTCAACGCAGGTTTTTCTCTTTATGCAAAAGAAGAAAACCAACACTTTCGACGGAATGATTGGCTTCGGAAACGACAAAACCGAAAAATTCACCGTCAACGGAACCTTAAATGTCCAGCTCAAAAATATGTTCAACAGCTTCGAAAGCATCGGCGTTTATTGGCAAAGAAATCCCGACAAAGGACAGACTTTCGATATGCAAACAGATATTCCGTACACGTTTGGAGGCAATGTTGGTTTGAATGTCAACGTCAATATCTTCCGCCAAGACTCTACTTTTGCGAATGTGAAATTCCTGCCAGCCGTTTATTATCATCTTTCGCCACGTCAAAAACTTGGTCTCAAAGGGACTTTCGAGTCGTCGGCGATTTTGGATTCGCTCTACACAGGCGGTCGCGATTACAGCAAAAAAGGGATTGGACTTTGGTATCAATATCAGGAAGGGAGCGACATTCCGCTGTTCATAAACAAAAGCAATATCCGTGTAGAAGCCGATTTCCTCAAGACAAACTACGACGATACGCAGGAGAAATTTGACCAAATCCGCTACTTCCTTTTTGCCGAACACAATTTCAATCTCTCGGGAAATCACTTTCTCAACGTCAAAGCCGAGTCCGCATTGCTGAGCGCCAAGAACGAACTTTCCATAAACGAACTTGTTAGGTTTGGCGGTTGGAACTCGATGCGCGGTTTCAACGAGCAGAGTCTCATCAGCGATTTCTACGCAATTGCCCGCGCCGAATATCGCTATCTCGTCCATGACCAAGCCTTTTTCGACCTCTTTGCGCAGTACGGCCAAATGTTCAACAAAGCCTTGGGAATCTCACCGAAATTGTATAGTTTAGGTCTCGGTTTCAACTTTTTCCTTCCCGTCGGTTTGATGAGTTTTCAGATTTCAAACGGAAACCAATTTGGTAATCCATTCAAATTCAACGAGATAAAAATCCATTGGGGAATCCTGAGTCGATTTTGATAAATGATAGTTGATAAAAAATCATTCATCACTTATCAATTATCATTCATAAATATTTGGAGCCGGGAACCTGCTTTCCACTATATCTTTTGCTCTTCGTTCCTCATCACAAAAGGATGCCGTTGCAATCAGGGCTATGGGTTTTGTCATCCAATCATCATTTTTCTGAATATTAACTATTTATCAATTAAATTATGATATTTCCGAATTCAAAATAAAAAGCTTAATTTTGCACAGAAAGTAAAGATGTCTATTCATAACAAAATTGTAGAGGCAGCCATCACTTTCGATGACGTTCTATTAGTCCCTTCTTATTCAGAAGTTTTACCTAACCAGGTTTCCCTTAAATCAAGACTCACAGACAAAATTTCGCTTAATGTTCCCATAGTTTCCGCAGCGATGGATACCGTAACAGAAGCAGATTTGGCAATTGCACTTGCAAGAGTTGGCGGTCTTGGGTTCATTCATAAAAATATGACGATAGCGGAACAAGCCGCTCAGGTCAACAGCGTGAAACGTTCCGAAAACGGAATGATTGCCGACCCAGTCACACTTTCCAAAGACCACACATTAGCCGAAGCGAAAGCATTAATGGCAGAATACAAAATCTCCGGACTTCCTGTGGTTGATAAAAACAATTATCTCATCGGAATTATCACCAACAGAGATGTGAAATATCAAGAAAACCTTGAAGTGAAAGTGGAGGAAATAATGACAAAAAACAACCTCATCACTTCCGACAAGACCACGAATCTGGAAACTGCGAAAGAAATTTTGCTTAAAAACAGAATCGAGAAACTTCCTATCGTTGACAAGAAAAATAAATTGGTTGGACTGATTACGATTAAAGATATCGACAATCAATTAGAATATCCAAATGCGAACAAAGACCAAAACGGTCGTCTTATCGTTGGAGCTGGCGTTGGTGTTGGCGAAGATACGATCGAAAGAATTACAGCATTGGTAAAAGCTGGTGTTGATATCGTAGCAATCGATTCTGCTCACGGACATTCCAAAGGTGTTTTGGATAAGATTTCAGAAATCAGAAAAACATTTCCAGACTTGGATATCGTAGGTGGAAACATTGTAACCGCTGAAGCGGCGAAAGATTTAATAAAAGCTGGCGCAAATGTCCTTAAAGTGGGTGTTGGTCCAGGTTCAATCTGTACAACCAGAGTTGTTGCCGGAGTCGGCGTTCCTCAACTTTCCGCCATCTATAACGTTTACGAATTTGCTAAAAAGAAAAACGTAGCAGTAATCGCTGACGGTGGAATCAAACTTTCGGGTGATATTGTAAAAGCAATTGCAAGCGGTGCTGGCGCAGTTATGCTTGGTTCTCTTTTAGCAGGAACCGATGAAGCTCCGGGAGAAGAAATCATTTTCCAAGGAAGAAAATTCAAATCTTACCAGGGAATGGGAAGTCTATCCGCAATGAAACGTGGCGGAAAAGAAAGATATTTCCAAAGTGAAGCTAAGAAATTTGTTCCAGAAGGCATTGAGGGCCGAGTACCTCACAAAGGAAAACTAGAAGATGTGATTTTCCAATTGACAGGCGGTCTGCGTGCCGGAATGGGATATTGTGGCGCCAAAGATATCGAAGCTTTGCAGAAAGATTCGAAATTGGTAATGATCACAGGAAGTGGTTTGAAAGAATCCCATCCGCACGATGTCATCATCACGCAGGAAGCTCCGAATTATTCTTTTTAAGATTTGAAACTCAAAATAAAGAAGGCTACAGATTTTTGTAGCCTTCTTACTTTTTTTAGAA
>JAGNPP010000300.1 GCA_017989575.1 Chryseobacterium sp. | reverse complement strand
TTTAATTCATTTAAAATAAAATTGTAAATTGCATCTAGGTTATTCATTATGTATTTGATTGGTAGTCAATACAATATACGAATTTTTCGTATTATGAATAACCTTTTTTATAATGCACTACGGGTTAATTTAATTACTGAATATGGTAAAAGTATTGTGATTGGATTATTGATTGGTGTCTTACTTTATAAAAAGTGATTATGAACAAAATAATTACATTTTATTTGGTGTTTTTTTCTGCATCAATAATTGCTCAGTCTTTTAATCTTTCAGAGTTAGAAAAGCTTAGTACTAATAATTGGGATGATTTTGACACGAGCGCTACTAAAAAGGGATATTCTTATTATTCATCGAATAAAGATGAAGTTGAAGAATCCAAGGAATATTCATTTCAAAGGAACAATAATGGTAAAGCGAAATTCTGGATTACAAAGTCTGTTTATGTTGATGGTAGTGAAATGGTTTCCTGGCAAACAAATAAACAAAGTGATTATGTTAAAATTAAAGAACAAATAAAAGCTTTGGGTTATAGATTTGTAGAATCAAAATTTTATAATGACAAGAATTATAATCGCTACAAGAAAGGGAATAAGGAATTATCATTAATCTCAGGTGTAGCAACTTCAGATTTAGGAATTGAGATTAATTATTATGAAATTAGTATTGCAAAAGAAATAAAATAAAACAAAAAAAAATATTTTGCTATTCTTTAAAAATATCTCCTATCAAACTCTGTTTAAGTGCATACTAAATGACAAAATTGTATTTTTATGCTGACTGTCGTTTTATGTTGAATTCCGCAGCCCGACTTGAGTGGAGCTCATTTTTTTCATTGCGATTCTATAAAAGTTCAACTAAATAATTCACGTCGTTCGCAATGAAAAAAATAGCGGGAACGGAAGGCGGATTAAGCTGCCCAAAATTTAATTAATCCTGAAAACCGGATAAAGCCGATGCGTTTTCTCGTAATATTCGGAATGCTTGTAAACCCAATCCAGTTGCGCTTCGCCGTCTTGAGAAAATTTCGGATTGATGGATTTCTCCATTTCGAACGCGGTTTTCAAGGCTTTATTTTCTTTTAGAAGTTTACTGGCCGTATCTTCGAAAACGTAAGGCGAATAATATTCTTTCTGACCCAACATCGTATCGAAGAAATTCCAGTTGAAGTAAGAATCCACCGCTTCCGGCTCCAAAGTTTCCAAGAGAAATTTCACGCCGTCTTGATTGAGCGGAACCAGAAAATCTCCAGCTCGGAATTTGGTTTTTCCGGATTCTTTGGTCACAAATGTGTCGTAATGCAGATAATGACCTTCGTAAGGATTCGGAACAGTTTTGAAATCTTTGATTCTGTATTGCTCCACCGTAATCGTAGAATCTTGTTTTATTTTGGTCATTTTAATTTGATTAAGTTTCAGCAAATCAATGATTTTCCATTCGGATTGTGGAATGACGTAATATTTGGGAATCGTGATTTCTTTTGCCGGAACGTAAGTATTGTAATATTTCACGGGATTGGAAAAAGGCGATTTTCTGTCGTACCAAAGTCTGGTTTTTCCGGAAACGTCGCTTGGTTTATATTTCGCTTCAAAACCTTTAAAATCAATCGTTTCGTATTTTGTAGAATCGAGTTTCCAGGAAATGGCATATCGGTTTCCAACTTTGTATTGTTTCAGATTGTCGGCTCTTTTTTGCTGAATGGTTTTATAATTTTCATCGATATAATTCAGGTTATCAACCATATAATCGTAAGTGACTTTCACGCGGTCTTTGTACGGCTTTAGCATATGCGTTTCAACAACCGTCCCGATGGAATTGAACAGCGTCGTGTAACCTGTCGCGTATCTTGGAGAGTCGATGAACGCGGGAAAACCGCCGTCCGGAACATCGCCGTGAATATTGACATAAGGCACGGAAATAATGCCTTTTTTCTCCATATTTTTCAGAAGCGTTTTCTGCATTTCGCCATTGAAATAATTGCCGAGAACATTTCCCAATCGTTCTTTATTCGTAGAAATATAAGTGAAAGTATACTGATAATCTGCGCCGTTGCTGACGTGATTATCTATGAAAACATCGGGTTTCAACCATTGGAAAATCTGCTGGAAACTTCTGGAATTTTTTGAATCTGTTTTGATGAAATCTCTGTTCAAATCATAATTTCGAGCGTTTCCACGAAAACCATATTCTTCCGGACCATTTTGATTGGCTCTGGAAAAACTGCCTCGATTCATCATTCCGCTGATGTTGTAACTTGCGATTGCTGCAAAAATTACATTTTTTGGTGCTTTGATTTTTCCAGTTGCCAAGTCTCGCATCAACATCATCGTTGCATCAATGCCGTCAGGTTCTCCCGGATGAATGCCATTATTGACAAACAAAACCGATTTTCCTTTTCTTGCCTCTTCGAAACTTTGCTTTGTTGGATTGAAAATTACCACATCGATTGGCGCTCCGTTGTCGTCTTCTCCTTTAGTTTCATAACTAATTGATGGATATTGTTTCGCCAATTCCTGATAGAATTTTCGCATCTCATCAAAAGTCGTGGTTTGATTGCCATTACCTTTTTCGTAAGGTGTTTGGATTTGAGAATAACCGAAAATAGAAATAAGGATGAATAGAATTGAGAGATTTTTCATAATACAAATGTAGAAAATCATTCAAAAAAAAACCGCTTCGGATGGAAGCGGCCTGTATTAATTTATTTCTTAGTAAGTCTGGTGGAAAAATCACTGATGACGTTTCTGTATTTTCTGAGGATTCTGTCCCATTCTTTAAATTGCTCATCTGCTTTCACGCTCGTTCCGGAATTGCCAGAAAACTCACTATTCAATTTGACTTTGTAAGTGAGTGGATTTGATTTGGATAACTTGATAATCAATCTAGTTCTCACCGTATTTTGAGCAAAAGACTGGATGTTCCACGAAGTTCTAAGATAAGACGTTTCCTTATCACTTACCTCGATGGCATCGAAATAATCTGTTACAATTTGCGTTACCAATTTCCAAGCATCTGTCTGAGAAAGGTCTGGATTAACTTCTATCTCAAAATCGATATTGGCTTGATCGGCTTTTACAGAAGCTTCTTCGGAGTCATCTTTTTTCATATCGAAAAAGAGATTTTTAGGTGCTTCTGGTCCAGCTTTTTTTCCACAAACTGTAGCATCGTACCTTAGAAAACTCGGCTTGATCGCTTTGACATTGTAGCATTGATCTTTTTCCATTTTCAGGATGTAACTTCCTGTAGAAACAGCCTTTCCATTGATATAAAGTTGCGCATCGCTCTCAGAGGCAGAGATGTCGACTTTTTGAGAATACAAACTTTGGAATGATGTAATGAAACACAATCCAATCACACTGGTAATTAAATTTTTCATAGTATTATATTTTTTATCAAATCTAATTATTTTTTTAACACAAAATAATTTTTCATTAATAAATTCTTAACATAATTAAC
>JAGNPP010000067.1 GCA_017989575.1 Chryseobacterium sp. | reverse complement strand
AATTCATAAGTTATTTCATCTTTCGTCAAATGTGGGAAATCAATGAAAATTTAGAGAATATCAACTAGAATAGGATAGAGATTTTTTTAAACGAAAGGTTTAGTTGAAGAAATATAGACAGGTAGAAATAGAAAAAGAGAAGCGCTGTAAGCCGGATTCTGTCGAGACTTGTTATTTATCTGCGTTTTACATTGCTGCAAAACTTTTGCTGCTTACCCCTCATCAATGCCCGAGCCGAACTTATCTGATGATATACTTAGCATTGCACCGCATAGAGTTTACCTGGTTTCACTACAGCCGAACTGTACTTGCTTTCTGTTGCACTTGTCCTACTCTCACGAGTGACGGATATTATCCGCTATGCTGCCCTATGGTGTCCGGACTTTCCTACCCAAAATAAATCTGGATCAACAAGTCACGCTTCTCTGAGCTGCAAAAGTACAAATTATTGTTTGAGTTTCTATTGGAATGCAAATGTTCTTTCTTGCGAAGCGCATCCCGGATGGAACGGTCTGTTTGAGCTCATCCTGAAAATAGCTTCGGAATATTAGCGTTTGCTTTTCAGGATAGCGAGTAGTGAGAGCCGGGTAAGATGCCCAAATAATTGGTGAGATAATTTTAAATTAATTTCGTAAAATCCTTATCTTCGTTTCCGGAATGGAGAATAAACAGAAAGCGTTTTCTAAGTTAATAAAGGATAACCAAGGACTTATCATCAAAGTCTCGCGCCTTTATACCCATTCTCTGGAGGACCAGGAAGATCTTTTTCAGGAGATCGTGTTACAACTTTGGAAATCGTACGACTCATTCCAAGGTAATTCTAAAATTTCGACGTGGATGTATCGTGTGGCTTTGAATACGGCAATAACACTGTTCCGGAAGAAAACCAGACAGCCACAGACAGATGAATTGCAGGAGTTCCACAGCAAAGATTTCCTCGAAGATAATGATGAAAAACAGCAACAAATCTCTTTACTTTACAAGGTTATCAAGCTTCTGCCAGATGTGGAAAGAGCGATTGTAATGATGTATCTAGATGATGAGCCTTATAAAGAGATTGCAGAGACGCTGGGTATCACAGAAGTGAATGCCCGCGTGAAAATGAACAGACTAAAGAAAGTATTAAAAGAATTAATGATAAAGCATGCCTAACTCAGACGATTTTGATATCGATTCGCTAAAGAAAACGTGGCAGGAGCAAGAGATTGCGGAGGACTACAATCAAAGCGAAATCGAATCTATGCTTAATAGAAAGTCCAGAAATTATGTGAAATATATTCTGTGGATCAGTGTGGCCGAATTTATCATTTTTGGGTTTGTGAATTTTTTGGCTTTGTTTTCGGAAGATTTCCATACAGATTTTACGAGTATTCTGAATAAACTTCAGATCAGGGATCAAAATGAAATAGAGTTTTCACTGGATCGGATTTATTACTGGATGAAGATTTTAAGTTTGATTATCACCGGCGTTTTTGTCGTTATTTTCTATAGGAATTATAATAGAATCAAGGTAGAATCTAATCTTAAAAAATTTATACAGCATATTTTTATGTTTAAGAAAACGGTTAATCTTTTCATTTTTAGCAATATATTTTTGTTGGTTCTTTTCATCGGAAGTTTTATAAGCTTTATTGTCTTTACGATGAAGAACCAAAATGTCCATATCGATAATCCGACTTTCTGGGGATTGATTACAGGTGTTGTTTTCAGTTTGTTGATTTGCATTCTTCTGATTTTGCTTTATTACAAATTGGCTTATGGGATTTTGCTAAACAGACTTTCTGTGAATCTGAAACAGTTGGAGAAAATTGATTCCGAAAGAGAAGATTCTGAGCTTTTGTAGAACATTGTTAATCAATTAGATTAAGACTTTGCTACATTTTCCCTATCTTTGCACCCATAAAAAAGTTCTTTGAAATGCTGGGAAGACGACAAATCCGTGAAAAAGTTGTAGAATCGCTCTATTCTTATTATCAAAACCCAATCAGGTTTGAAATGGTTGAGAAAAATTTGTTTTCTCAAATCAACAAAATTTATAATCTGTACATCTACACTATCAACTTTATGGTTGGTCTCAAATCTCTGACGGAAGATCAAATCGAAATTGGTAAAAATAAGTACATCAAAACGGATGAAAACGAAAATCCAAATCAAAAATTCGTAAGAAATCAAATTCTCATTCAGTTAGAAAATAACGAAGAAAGAAGAAGTTTTACAGATAAGAATAAATATCTGCTTTGGGATCGTAATGATGAGATTCTGGTAAAAACCTTTCAACGCATCAAAGCGGGAAAGCGCTATCAGGATTATATGCAGGATGAGGAAATATCTTTTGTAGACGATCAGAAATTCATCGGAAAACTATTCCTTAGATATGTGGCAGAAAACACAGATTTGCACGATAGATTCGAGGAGAAAGAAATGTCTTGGGCAGATGATTTTCACATTGCCAATTCTATGATTCAGAAAACAATTGGTTTTATGAAAGAAGATGAAGCTTCTCACACTTTAATCAAAATGCTGAAGGATGACGAAGACGAAGATTTTGCAAGAAAACTTTTGAGATCTGCTCTTAATAATTGGGAACAATCTGAAAAAAAACTGCAGGAACGTCTTGTAAACTGGGAGCTAGACAGGATTTCTCTTATCGATAGAATTGTTCTGATTGCTGCCATCACAGAATTGGATAACTTCCCGCTGACAGCTTCCCGAATTATCATTAACGAGTATATCGACATTTCAAAAGTATATGGAACCGAGAAATCGCATATCTTCATCAATGGCGTTTTGGACAAATATACCAAAGATACGAACCGAGTATAATTTCAAAAAATAATATTTTAAATATGAAATCAATCAAAATATTAGCAGTTGCTGCACTTTGCACACTTGCTTTTTCTTGTAACAAAAAAGAAGAGACAGCTATTACAAATTCAGAAAATATCGATTCGGCACAGGCAAATACTGTAGTAGAAGCGCTTTCTCAAGAGTCTGCAAATTCAGATGATGCCGCTTTGGTAAAAGAAGCGCAAAGCAAACCTTTGACGACGATCGCTTTTAGTGAGACAGATCATTCTTTCGGAGACATCAAAAAAGGTGAAAAAGTAGAACACATCTACGAAGTGACAAACACAGGAACCAATCCTTTGATTATTTCCAACGTGAAACCAGGTTGCGGATGTACAGTTCCAGATTACACCAAAGAGCCAATATTGCCAGGGAAAAAAGGAAAAATTACTTTGCATTTTGACTCTACAAATTTTGACGGAACAGTTCACAAAGCCGCAGACGTTTTCCTAAACGTAGAAAAAGCACCAGTTAAATTGACTTTCTCAGCAAACGTACTTCCTTAATACAAAACCTATGTTAACAATATTTTTACAAGCCGCTGCGCCACAACAATCTATGACACCTACTTTGGTAATGATTGGATTGATGGTTGTTGGATTTTATTTCCTAATGATCCGTCCGCAGATGAAAAAACAAAAGCAGGAAAAGAACTTCCAAGAAGCTCTGAAACCAGGTGCAAAAGTGGTAACAACTTCTGGAATGCACGGAACCATATTTTCTATCACAGAAGATGGCGTAATCCTGGAAACACTTAGCGGAAAATTGAAATTCGAAAAAGCAGCAATTTCAAAAGACTTTACCGCAGCAAGATTCCCGGAAACTTTCGGAGAGGTTAAAAAGAAATAATTAAGTTTATTAAATACAAAAGGCGCAGAATTCAAAAATTCCGCGCCTTTTTTTTATTCTATTTTATCTACTTCGTCACATTATCAATAAACTCCAAGATCGAATCCTTGCTCCAATCCATCGAGCTATCTTCCTTTTTCAAGATTCTCCCATCTTTCCCAATCAAATAAGTGGTGGGAAAAGCCGTTGGTAAAATCTTCGGATCCAAAGGACTTTCCGCAATATAAACCGGAACCGTGTAATTGTTTTCCTTCAAGAATTTTTTCACATCTTCCTCCTTGTCTTGCATCGCAATCAGCGCAAATTCCACTTTGTCTTTTTTCAAATCATAAAGTTTCTGAATTGTCGGCCATTCGGTTCTGCAAGGCGGACACCAAGTTCCCCAAAAATTGAGCAACAACACTTTCCCGCGCAGGTTTTTCAGATTCGTGCTCGTCGTATTGATGCCTTTCAAATCGATATTCAAAACATCGTCAGAAAGCATCGTTTCATTGTTGATTTTTTCCACAGTTGGGCTCATTGCCATCTGTTCCGAAACAAAATCCCGAAGTGGCTTTATCATAGCAAACGCGGATAAAACCACAATTAACACAAAATATATCCAATTCTTTTTCAAAAATTCCATAACTAAATATTTTAAAAATTTGGGCGTATCCCTCGCCAACACTAAGGCCATCGCTCGGGTCTGGCTATCCACTACTATCTTCTGCTTGCCTGGCAAGGCAAGCAAAAGGATATCCGTTTCTATCCCTTACGCAGGATTCGTCTTCAATAGAAGATTTACAACAAGTTTAGAAGTTCCTCAATCGTATCAAAACCTCTGTTTTTCGCATAATAAGTTTGCAATTCAACATAGAATTGGTCTCTTGTGAATTCCTCTGGATTCGCTTTGTGCTTTTCCAAAAGTTCAGTTCCGTGTTGTGGTCTCGGGCCCCAATGGGCAATCTCATTGAAATTTTCATCAAGAAAAATCACAATTGGAATTGACTTTCCACCATTTACCAAAAAGTCATCAATCAAACTTGGTTCCTGGTCACGGTAAGAAATTTTGATTTCAAATTGTTCAAAAAACTTCACAACAACAGGCAAAACCTGACTCGCATCGCCACACCAAGCCTCAGAAATAATCAATATTTTCCCATGGAAATTCTTGTTTGCCAAAGTAGCCACCTGCTCAGAGTTTGGAAGATATTTTTCCCACATTCTGTTCATTCTTTGGATTCCCAATCTATAATATTCAGCGTATTCTGCTTCTTGTGTATCTTTTGGATTTCCTAGTCTTTCTCCTGCATTGGTAAGATATTCTGTGTAGGAAACAGCGTTGTCCCAAAATGATTTGATGTCCATTATAGTTTTCTGGTTTTATTAATTAAATACATATCTGCCAACACAAACGAGGCAAGACTTTCCACAATCGGAACCGCTCTCGGAACCACACAAGGGTCGTGTCTTCCTTTACCTTCCACTGTCACAGATTCACCGTCTTTGTTGATGCTTTCCTGTGGACGAAGAATCGTAGCAACCGGTTTGAAAGCCACTCGGAAATAAATATCCATTCCGTTGGAAATCCCACCTTGGATTCCGCCAGATAGATTACTTTGTGTTGTTCCATCTTCGTTGAAAAGGTCATTGTGTTCACTTCCAGTCATCTTTGCGCCACAAAATCCGCTACCATATTCAAAACCTTTGCAAGCGTTGATATTCAGCATTGCTTTTCCCAATTCGGCGTGCAGTTTATTGAAAATCGGTTCGCCCAATCCAACCGGAACATTCTTGATGACACAAGTCACCGTTCCGCCAATCGTATTGCCTTCTTTCTTGATTTCTTTGATTCTCTCAATCATTTTCTCTGCCGTTTCCTCATCTGGACAACGAACGATGTTGCTTTCGGTTTTAGAAAAGTCCAAAGCTTGATAAGGTTTTTCACAGAAGATTTCGCCAACTGATGAAACGTAAGCATTGATTTCAATTTCGGGAAGAAGTTGTTTTGCCAAAGCACCTGCAACAACCCAATTCAATGTTTCACGAGCAGAAGATTTTCCACCACCACGATAATCGCGGATGCCGTATTTTTGGTCGTAAGTATAATCGGCGTGACTTGGACGATAAGCTTGAGCGATGTGGTCGTAATCTTTGGAACGTTGGTTTTCATTTTCAACAATGAAGCCAATTGGTGTTCCTGTCGATTTTCCATCAAAAATCCCTGATAAAAATCGAACTTTGTCGCCTTCTTTTCTTTGTGTAACAATTGCAGATTGTCCGGGTTTTCTGCGGTCAAGTTCCAATTGAACTTTCTCGATATCGATTTCCAGACCAGCGGGAAAATTGGTGATAATTCCGCCGTAAGCTTCCCCGTGACTTTCGCCGAACGAAGAAAGCGTCAAAAAGTTTCCTAAAACATTAAACATAAATGAAAAATTAGATAATAGACGGATAGATGATAGATTATTTTTAAACTAAAAACTACCGTTACAAATTTACTGATTAAAAACTTATTTTTGAATAAATTACCAGCCTATTATCCATCGTCTATTATTTGAAAATCTATCTTTGCATAATGAATTCCAATAAAACTGTTCTGATTCTCGGTGCCAATTCGGATGTGGCAAAACAATGTATTTTGCAATATTTGAAAAAAGGATTTTCCATCATCGCATCTTCCAGGAACTTAGAATCTTTGGAAAACTTTATTAATGAAAATCAATTAGAAAAATCAAAAATTGAAGTTAAATACTTTGATGCTACAGACTTCAATTCTCATCAAAAATTTTATGATGAACTTTCTGTAAAGCCAAATATTGTAGTTTATGCAGCTGGATTTTTGGTTGAAAATCAAAAAGCTTTAAGAGATTTTTCCGGAACTTTTGAAATGATGAAGACGAATTATGTGGGCGCAGTTTCTATTTTAAATATCATTGCAACGGACATTAATAATGAAAATCTTGAAAGAATCATCGGCCTTTCTTCACTTTCCGGTGTTCGTGGACGGAAAAGCAACTTCGTCTATGGAAGTACGAAATCTGCTTTTACCCAATATTTAGCTGGACTTCGGCAAGAATTGAATGCAAGAAAAATCACAGTGAATGTTCTGGTGAGCGGTTACATCAATACCAAAATCAATGCAGGTTTGGATTTGAATCAATCATTGCTAATGGAACCTGGTTACGTAGCTCAACATATCGTAAATGCTGGAACTTCTTTCACGATTGTTCCCAATTGGAAATGGAAAATCATATATTGGATTTTAAAATTATCGCCAGAATTTCTAGTTGCGAAATTGCCATAAAAAAAACGCCAGAAGATTCTGACGTTTTTTTGATTTATTAAAACTGAAATTATTTCTTAATCAATTTCACAGTTTGTTTGTTTCCATTAGTTGATTCTATAATGCCGATATAACTTCCGGCAGAAATTCCTGATAGATTGATTGTCGTTTCTTTGCTGCTGACTTTTTTGTCACGGATTAATTTTCCGTCTAAACTATAAACAGAAATTTTTGAAATCTCAGAATCGTTTTTCAAATTCAAAATATCTTTCACAGGATTTGGATAAATTGTAAGATTTTCTTTTTTAGTTTGATTCACAGCTAAAACCGCTTCGCTGATTCTTACATTATCAATGAAAACATACATTTGATTCGCATCAGAGTATGCGTTAAATCCTAAATAATGAACCCCCTCTTCTGTTGGTGTAAACTCAATGATGCCTGTTTCCCAACCGGTATTGGTGATTTCTGATTCTCCGTTGTTATCCCATACAATGTTGGTAAGATTGGGCACATTTTTATTTTTTCCGATAGCCACTTTCAGTTTTTCAATACCATTGAAACCACCAGTTCTATAATCAAATTTGATGGTAATTGGTAAATCTTTCGTCAATTGGATTCCTCTGGAAACATACCATGCGTTTGCAGGATTGCTTGCGCTGAATCTGTAGCGAGCGTTTTTTGAGCCTTCAGAAGCTGCGTAAAAAGAATTAGTTTCTTCAATAGTCCAAGTGTTTCCGCTACCCAGATTTTCTGTTTTCCAGCCATCTTCCGCTTCAAAACCGTATTGGTAAGGCAAAGTGGCAGCAGGAGTTTCCGATGATTGTGCAGATAATTTTACATCATCTACAAACCAAGAATTCCCGTTGTCACATTGGTCATTACAAAAGCAATATATACTTTTTGCCCTGCAAACGCGCTTAAATCTACAATCTTTTTTTCGTAAACATTATAAACTGCTGTCAATTGCTCCTCTGTCCAAATTTGAGCGTCTGTAAAAGTGCTACGGTCAGTTTGTGAGGTTGTAGAAACTTTGATGTAATAGGTGCTTTTGTTAGAAGTTTGATTTGCAAATAATTTTCTGGTAAAAAACGAAAGTTCCGCTTGCGAAGCTGTTGCTAAATCGATTTGCGAAGTTACCATCCAATCTTCTGCTAGACCGCCGCTTACATTTTGATATTGAACATAAGCCGCTTTTGCTCCGGAATTTACAAATTGAGTTTCAAGTTTCCAATTTTGGGTGGGTCCTAAACCGTTTGTTCCGATAAAAGTAGTCCAGCCGGTTGGCGGAAATGTAGCGCCTTCAAAGCCTTCATCAAGTAAAGTTTGTGCATTGGATTGCGATAAAAATAATCCAAATGCAATTAGTAAAATTTTCTTCATTATAATTTAAAATTGAGGACGCTAATTTACTTTTTTCTTTAATGTTAAAAATAAACGAATGTTAATTTTAATAATTGAAAAAAGCGAAGAAAAATTTCCTCGCTGTCAAATTTAATTTTCCTTCAAAACTCTTTTCCTATCCCGTTTTTCAATATAATCCAAAACCGCTTCCTTCGTGGTCAACCAATTCCGACCTTCTTTGAAAGCATCAATTTTTCCTTGTCTTGCCAACAAACTCACATATTCTTGCCCGTAAGGAACATTCGGTTCGCTCACAATATTAGTAATACTTTGATAATCATCATAAGTATTATTAAGGCTACCCAAATAAATATCTAAACTTCTTTCTAAAGCCTGCAGAATAAGCAAAACCAACTTAGAATAATTGCCATTATTTGCAGAATTCAAAGCATCGTAATATTTTTTTCTATCATTTTTAAGGATAATCGCAGGCGGAAAACCTTCTTTCATCAACAATAAATTAAAAAGCAATCGCGCCGTTCTTCCATTTCCATCAAAAAATGGATGAATCCAAACAAAACGATGATGAAAAATTGCGGATTTCAAAACGATATTCATATCAGAAGTATTCGTCCAATCGGTTAATTCTGTGATGTATTCATCAATTTTCAATGCATTTGGCGGAACAAAATTGGCTCCCGAAATCCTAACACCTGAAGTTCTGAAACGCCCGGCAAAATCTTTTTCAATTTTTTGAAGAACCAATTCGTGAATATTCAAAATATCGGTTTCCTTCAAAATGTAGCTATCCGATATTAAACTTTCCACTAATTCTATCGCTTCTTGATGATTTACGGCTTCGAAATGTTCCCGCAAAGATTTTCCTTTGATGGTAAATCCTTCTTCAATAACCATTTTCGTTTCCTGAAGCGTCAAAGTATTCCCTTCAATACTGTTCGAATTGTAGGTCCATTCTATCATCAAACTTTCCTTAATGCTCTTCAACGCGTACGTCGGAATTGGTCGCAACTTGTCTAATTCCGCTTTTTTCTGCAGAATTCTTTCGAGTTGTTTTTCTAAACCTTCAAAGTGATATGGGTATTCTTGCCATTTCATAATGACAAATTTACGATTTTTATTTTAATATCGGATAATCTATTATTTTATTCTATCCGATATTAAGAAAAATAATTTTTATTGTTGAGTTTTATAATAAGCAAGCGCTATATGAATTTCAAAATAAGAAAAACCTTCGCCCAATTCATCTTTTATCGCTTTTAAAGATGGAATGCTCTGTTTTTTTGCAATTTCAATAATCGGTTCTATTTTACTCACATCCATTAATTCGTCCGCTTCAATCTTTCCCGTTTCTACAAATTTTGCTAAATGATTTTGAATGGTATTGATAGACAGATTTCTTATTTTTGCGATTTCTTCGACGGTATTTCCCGATTTGTACATTTCAAAAGTTGTAGCAAAAGTTCCAGAAATACTCACAGTTTTTCTTGGTTCTCGTTGTTTCTTCGGTTTTTTCTCGGAGATTTTACTGCTTATATTGTGATTTTTGGAAAATTCAATAATCGTTGGAAGAAATATTTCTCCATATTTTTCAATTTTAAAAGCTCCGAAACCGCTTATCTGATTCAGTTCTTCCTTTGAGTTCGGAAGATAAGTTGACAATTCCAGCAAAGTTGCATCAGAAAAAATAACATAAGGCGGCACATTTTCTCGTTCGGCAATTTCTCGTCTTAAAGTTCTGAGTTCTGCAAATAAATCTTCATTTCCTTCAAATTCTGGCGTTGAATAATCGGTCTCAATTTCTGCAACAGTCACGGCTTTGGCTTGTTCTTTTATTTTTTTGAATTCAACTTTTTTATTTTTAAATAATATTAATTTGCTCTCTTCATTTAATTTTAAAACAGAAAATTCCTCGTTCGATTCACTCAAAAAACCATTGATGAGCAATTGTCTCAGAAGATTTTGCCAATAATTTTTATCTTGAGTATTTCCAATTCCGTAAGTCGGCAAACTGCGCATAAAATCTGTAATTTTTACACTTTTTGAACCTCTCAGAAAATCAATAATTAAATTTTTTCCGTACCGTTCTTTCAAGCGGAAAACGGCGCTCAATAATTTTTGTGAATCTGTTGTTG
>JAGNPP010000299.1 GCA_017989575.1 Chryseobacterium sp. | reverse complement strand
CTTGACAGTTTTATATTTAATTGATACAAAAATTTACTTGGTAAATCGTACTGCAGTTTTTCTATCAGATTCTCTTTCTTTGTCAGTAGCATCCGCAGAAACTTTTGCAAATTTGGAACCGTATCCCTCCGCCTCTAATACTTGACCAGAATTAAGAGAGGATTTTACAACCGCTGCTCTTTCTCCAGATAATTTTAAGTTGACAGCTTCATCACCTTTTTTATCTGTGTAAGCCCCAATTTTAATTTTATCATCTGGGAATTCTGCCAAGATCATTTTCAGATTTTCCAATTGAACTTGAGATTCAGGAGTTAGTTTTGAGTTTCCGAATTCAAAATTCAAATTGTCAAAATTGAACCATCTGTCTTTTAATTGTGCTTCAGTAGAATTCTTGTACTCGTCAGATTTTAAGAAATTCACCATTTGATCCTCGATTCCGCCTTTGTAAGCTTGAAGCGTTTTTCCACTTGGCAATGTCACCATAATGGTTTCTCTTTGAACCGTCACAGAGTCAACTGCTGGATTTGTAGAATCAGAAACTGTTGCTGTAGAGTCAACCGTTGCTACTGGCATTGGTTCTGCTTTTTTATCACATTGTTTCCAGAAAAACCAGCCTAATAACAATAATAAAAGCAATGGTAAAAGCCACTTCCAAATGCTACCACCAGAACTGTTATCCGAAACGATCTCGTGCGTAGTTCCGCTTCTGGTTACATCGACTTTTGGAGTTTCTGTTACAATTGGTCTCTCGGTAACAGGCGTTGTGGGATTCACATCTACGATCGGCGTTTGATTCACTTCCGGAATTACATTCACCGGAGCTGCGTCCATAGATCCAAACCAATTCCCTAAGCCTAATGAAGCAAAACTAAATCCTGCAGGCAAAAGAGAAGCAAGGTTTGATTTTTGATCGTTCATTAGATTTCCAAAAGATGAAACATCCAAATTGTGATCTACCGCATATCGCCCGATAGTTCCAGCTGTTGCGCCAGTTACAAGATTCAAAACAGAGTTTGTAGATTCATTTTTGATGCCTGCATATTCGGAAACCGAATTTGTAATGGCCGCCAGCTTATCGCCATCTCCGAAAATCAAGCTTAGAATTTTGGAGATTACAGAATCACTTCCTTCCAAATTTCCCAAAAGATTGGACAAAACGCCAGAGGTTGCAGCATCCTTCACTGTGCTAAATAATTCTGATTGTGCATTGCTGTTCACAAATCCACCTACCACGGCAGGCAATAATGCAGAAATAGCTTTTGAAATTCCAGATTCGCTCTCGCCTAATTGAGTTGCAGTTTGAGAAACCGTTGCCGGTCCCAGCTGACCTTTGATAAGGTCGATAAGGTTAGTTGACATAATAGTTTATTTTATTGTTTGATGTATTGTAATGTTACCAAATATTAATCCACAAATTTTCATTATTGATAATTTTAATAAAACTTTAACAGATTATCATTTAACTTCAACAAAAATTAGAGACAAAAAAAAACCGAAGAAGTTCTCCGGATTTGATATAGAAATTTTATTTTTAATACGCTTTTGCAAACACAACTCTTTGCTTGGAAGGTTTCCCAGTTATCAGAGAAATGCCATCTTCTTGCTCATTATTCAAAGGAATACACCTGATGGTGGCTTTTGTTTCTTGCTTGATTTGCTCTTCCTCTTCTTCCGTTCCATCCCAATGAGCGAGAATGAATCCACCTTTTTCTTCCAAGACTTTTTTGAACTCGTCATAAGAATCTACCTTAGTCATATTTTCTTCGCGGAAAGTCAAAGCTTTGGTATAAATATCGTTTTGAATCGTTTTGAGCAATTCCTCGATATAAGTGTCCAAACCTTCTACAGAAACAGATTCTTTGGTCAAGTTGTCTCTTCTTGCTAATTCAACTGTTTTGTTTTCCAAATCTCTTGGTCCCATTGCAATTCTCAACGGAACACCTTTCAATTCGTATTCAGCAAATTTCCAACCTGGTTTGTTATGAGTATCATTATCAAATTTAACCGAAATTCCTTTTGCTCTCAATTTAGCTTGAATCTCCAAAGCCACTTCACTGATTTCCGCCAGCTGTTCTTCTCCTTTGAAAATAGGAACAATCACGACTTGAATTGGAGCCAAAGTTGGAGGCAAAACCAATCCAAGATCATCAGAATGCGTCATAATCAAAGCTCCGATTAATCTTGTTGAAGTTCCCCAAGAAGTTCCCCAAGTATATTCGATTTTTCCTTCTTTAGTTGTGAATTTCACATCAAAAGCTTTTCCAAAATTCTGACCCAAGAAATGTGAAGTTCCGGCCTGCAAAGCTTTTCCGTCTTGCATCATAGCTTCGATACAATAAGTTTCATCTGCACCGGCAAATCTTTCTGATGGAGATTTGATTCCTCGGATTACTGGAATTGCCATAAATTCTTCTGCAAACTTTGCATAGACTTCCAGCATTTTTTCAGTCTCTTCTATGGCCTCATCTTTTGTAGCGTGCGCTGTGTGACCTTCTTGCCATAGGAATTCTGCGGTTCTAAGGAACAACCTAGTTCTCATTTCCCATCTTACAACATTCGCCCATTGATTGATCAAAATCGGCAAATCTCTGTAAGACTGAATCCAATTCTTATAAGTATTCCAAATAATCGCCTCAGAAGTTGGACGTACAATTAATTCTTCTTCCAATTTTGCATCTGGATCGACGATTAGTTTACCTGGATTGTCGGGATCATTTTTCAATCTATAATGCGTTACTACTGCGCATTCTTTGGCAAAACCTTCTGCATTTTTTTCTTCTGCTTCGAACAAGCTTTTGGGAACAAAAAGAGGAAAGTAAGCGTTTTGGTGACCCGTTTCTTTGAATTTCTTATCCATCTCGTCACGCATTTTTTCCCAAATTGCATAGCCGTACGGTTTTATTACCATACATCCTCTCACGCCAGAATTCTCTGCTAAATCCGCTTTAACAACCAATTCATTATACCATTTGCTATAATCTTCTGCTCTTGATGTTAATTTTGCCATAAATTTTTTTGATATGATTTTAACTTTTTTTAAACTTTCTAATCTAAATAAAAAGCCTAATTTTACACGTATTTATAATGTTTAAATGGTATAAAATTTGGTTTCTTTTAAGAAATGCAAATATAGGAAACTTAATACATCTCATAAAATGAAAAATATCAACAATAAAAGCTTATTCAATTTCATCAAATCAAAAGGTTTGATATTGATTTCCAGCAGCTTTCTATTAACTTCTTGTGTTATCTACACCGGTGGTTATTCAGAAACAGACGGCGTTTACTACGACCCGAACAAGGATTCTTTGCCAGCTGGTACCTATTCTGGCAATTACAACAATCAAGTTGACAATTATTATAACTATCAAGATACTTATCCTAGCATTTATGATAACAATCAACAAAACGTTCAAGACCAAAATAACCGTTACGCACTAAGCAGCGATTCTGACTGGGGAAATTTCACAGGAACAGAAACAAACTACTCTAGTTTCAACAACTGGGGTTGGGG
>JAGNPP010000298.1 GCA_017989575.1 Chryseobacterium sp. | reverse complement strand
GGTTTGAAAGAATCCCATCCGCACGATGTCATCATCACGCAGGAAGCTCCGAATTATTCTTTTTAAGATTTGAAACTCAAAATAAAGAAGGCTACAGATTTTTGTAGCCTTCTTACTTTTTTTAGAACAAATTTATTTTTTGATAAACTTCAAATGATAAGATTGTCCTTTAGAATCATTTATTCTAAGGAAATAAATTCCTTTCGAAAGTTTTGATACATTTAGTTGATCTTTAAATTCTGCTCTCACAACTTCTTGTCCAGCAACGTTGGAAATGATAATGTTTTGGGCATTTTCGATTCCAGAAACATTGATGAAATCTGTTACCGGATTTGGAAATATCTGAATTTTACCTTTAGATAAATCGTTAACAGCAAGCGTCGTTGTGTGAACATCTCCAGTCATATTAGAATTGGAAGAAGTAAGCGCTCCACCACAAGCATCTTCGGTTTCTAAACTGTTTTCTTCCCAAGTTCCTACAGAATTGCTTGGTGGGTTGCTTGCAGAATTGTTTCCTGTAGAATTGTAATAGATCAAAAAAAGCTCTTCCAAATCTCCATTCCCAGAATCTGCTAAGAATTCCCAACGTGTTTCTGTATTGTTCCATTGTATTTTGAACTCGCAAGTTCCCAATCCACTGCAATCCTGATTTCCATCTATTGGTGATGTGACATAGATTTTCTTTCCATGAGCGTCGGTCGTAGAACTGTTGAAAATAAAATCCTGATCATCAAACAAATTATGACAGCCATTGAAAGTTATCGTCTGGGCAAAAGCTGAGCTTCCCAAACCCAGACATAATAAATATAAAATCTTCATAATCTACGGACGAGATGGATAAATGCCTTGTGTAGCAATGATGCACTTCAAGGTAAGAAAGGGCTGTCTATTCTCATGTGGTTGAGATCCTCCTGCAAAATCTAACATCGCTTGTTTCATTTTTGTGTTGGCAGTAGCATCAGAATATTCTTTGTCCAAAACTTTGGTATTTGCTGGGAGGTTTCCAGCTGGTGTACTTTGGTTACCATCTGCCGTAACAGCGTTTACGTTATGGGTATGAACAGGCATTTGATTTTGTGTCAACGTCACAGATTCAACTCCTCCTGTGTTTCCCATAGCATAAGTCGTATTGCTTTCCGGTCTCTTTCCATCAGAAATAATGACTCTTCCCTGCATATCTGGTAATGCAAAAGTAGAAGTCCCATTTCCACCGTAAGTCGTACCTAGTAAAGAAAATAGTGCTAAGTTTTGCTGTATTGACAAAATTTGCCCTTTGCACTCTAGCCAACCGTATGGTGCAAAATTATAAGGAACGAATGCAATTTGTCCAAGAAGTGGATCGCCTTGTGCTTTTACTAATGATGTAGAGGCAATGCTTAATAACAATGCGAATGATAATGTAAATTTTTTCATAATAACAATAATTGATTAATGATGTAAATCTACTTTATCTCTTTCCATTGATCTAAAAATAGGGGTGGACAAAGGGTGGACAAATGATTTTACAAATGAAGAGCTGTGATTCACAGTGTGTTGTGTATGTTGAGCTGCAAGTTACATCATTACAATACCTTTAAAATTGAATTTTTGTTGCCGTAAATCGAATTTAATCACCAAATATTTCCCGTCTAAAAAGTTTTATAATTAATTTACTAAAAATCAAAACTTTGGTGCTGTGTTTGCTAAGAATTTAATAGTTTTGCAAAAGCAAATATCGCAATGAAAAAGTCCACGATCTTCTCTTTATTATTTCTATCATTTATAGTACTTGGTACACTTTCTTTTACTTCAAACAAGAAAGTGATAGCCGTAGTTTTCAACAAAGAGATGACGAGGCAAGATCTAATGAGTCTTCAGAAAAACCTGAAGCAGAAGAACATTATTTTGGTTTTTAATAAAATGAAATTTTCAAGGAACAAATTAAGTTATATCGATTTCACCATCGATTTTGGGGATGGATTTTCCGGAACTTCGAAATCCGAAATCAACAAATCAAAAGAAGTTGGTTTTGTCCGAGATTACAACGATGACGCCGAACAACCTTTTGTTGTCGGTGATTTAAAATAAATAAAGCTTCCAAATTTGGAAGCTTTTGTTTTATGTATTATTTCGATTTTGTTTTATTTCTTTTCTGATTTTCAAATCATCATCAAAATCATCGATTCTGTAATTGGTTAAAGAATTACCTTTCGTGATTTTTTCCTTTGAATATAATCGGAAATCATTCTCAGTTTTTTCCAGAAGATAATCATAAGGACCAACGTGGGAAATTAATTTGATTAAAACGGGCGAAATCTCCAAACAGATGAACAATCCCATAATAAAACTCGCCGCCAGCGCAATGATGGCTGAATTTTTTCCCAACTCATCCAACGCTTGCAAACGCGCCGCAAATCCATTGAATTTGTCTTCCACAGTTTCCGTAGATTTTCTTTCGGTTTCCAAATTGGTGTAAACTTTCGAAACTTCTTTGTCCAAATATTCCAATCGCGATTGCTGTTGTTTTTGGTAATTTTCGAGGTCGAGTCGTTTCTGCTCTTTCAATTCGGCTTTTCGTTTGGCGTTGGTTCCGAAACCGACTTTTCCACTTGTCAAGCCAGATTCTTTGCCGAGAATTTCTTTTTCTAATTCTACAGACGCAGAATCATAAGCCATTTGGTAATTCTTGATTTGAGTTTGGATTTGCTTCTTTTCCGTATCAAAAGGGCCGGATTGTTGCAAAATCCTCCCAGTCATTTCTGCTTGAAGTTGCTTTTTATTTCTTTGAATAATCGTGTTCAATTGTTTGTTGACTTCCTTCTCAAAGATTTTCAATTCGAGCGGTTTTGATATAATGATTCCCAGAAATGTCGCCAAAATCAACCTTGGAATCGTCATTAGAACTTGATTCCACCACGTTCCTGTTTTCTTGATGGAAGAAACGATATATCTATCCAAATTGAAAATCATCAATCCCCAAAGTAGTCCGAATCCAACCGCTGTCCAAACATTATCAAAAACGGTAAACATCGCGTAACCTGCGGAAAGTGTTGCAAAAACTGCCGTGAACAGTACGATTCCGCCAATTCCTGCAAACTTGTTCCATTCGCTCGGCGATTTCTTCAAAAGGTGAATGTTGGCGCCGGAGCAAATCATCAGAAAGTGCTGAAACCAATTCATTTTATTAGTGTTAGATGTATTTTTCATATTAATGATTATCACAATATGTAACTCAAAACGTTAAATTGTTACAAATAGTATTAGGTAAAACCAAATAGCTAATTATGTACCAATATTTAATTTATATTTTAAAAGTTCTGAGCATAACACTAATTTAAAATTATTGATACTAAATATTAATAGCGTTGGGCTTTAGCCCGATGTTTCGAATGATGGTCTCAAAAGGGCTTTAGCCAAAATTTATATTAAGTTTCGGCTGAAGCCTAGTTAGTTTTAATTGTATAAATGGGCTAAAGCCCATTCCTATTGATATTATACGATTGAAAATTAAATAACAAAGTCTGCTTTTTTCAAGAAACAGACTCCATTAATT
>JAGNPP010000066.1 GCA_017989575.1 Chryseobacterium sp. | reverse complement strand
TTCGTCAATTAAAAGAAATGAAATTGTTGGACGGACGTTCGCTCAAAATCATCGAACTTCCAATGCCAGATCCAGTGTATTGCGACGGACAAAGATTGCCAGCGTCTTACGCCAATTTCTACATCGCCAACAAATCTGTAATTGTTCCGACATACAATTGTGAGAAAGATCAGATTGCGTTGGAAATTATCCAAAAATGTTTTCCGGAAAGGGAAGTGGTCGGCATAGATTCCACCGATATTATTTGGGGATTGGGAAGTTTCCATTGCCTCAGTCAACAAGAACCTTTGGTTTAAATATAAATCCGCAGACAAGCGGATTTTTTTAATTGTTTAAGTTTAAATAATGAGCGAAATACAAATAATAGATCCAGTCAAAAAGTTCCTGCCTTTCATCTTAGGAACGGCGATTTTTATGCAAATGTTGGACTCTACGATTTTGAATACATCGTTGCCTTCAATTGCCAGAGATTTGCAGGAATCACCGCTTGATATGCAAAATGCAATCATCAGTTATGTCTTGACATTGGCTTTGTTTATGCCGGTCAGCGGATTTTTGGCGGACAAATTTGGAACCAAACGAATATTCATTCTTTCACTTGTTGTCTTTTCTTTGGGTTCGTTATTTTGTTCATTATCACAAGATTTGACGCAGTTGGTCGTTTCCCGAGTCGTGCAAGGAATTGGTGGAAGTTTGATGACGCCGGTTGGAAAACTAGCACTCATCAGAACTTTCCACAAAAATGAACTTCTGAAAGCAATGAATTTCGCCATCATTCCTGCCTTGATTGGCCCTGTTATGGGACCATTGGTTGGCGGATATATGGTAGATTATTTGACTTGGCATTGGATTTTTTTGATTAATATTCCAATTGGCATTTTGGGAATTGTTCTAAGTTTAAAATATATGCCCAACTACAAATCGCCCGTCATCGATTTTGATTTGAAAGGCTTTCTGATCTTCGCAATGGCATCTTTGCTTCTTTCGATTTCTTTGGAATTGCTTGGGAATACGCAAAATATAACGCCAGTTTTGTTGGTGTTTCTACTAGGATTCTTGATGTTGTATTTTTATTACAAACACGCAAAAACCGATAACAACCCAATTTTTCCGCTCAATCTTTTTCAGGTTCGGACTTTCCGAGTTGGAATTTTGGGAAATCTTGCTACAAGGTTGGGAATCAGTTCTATTCCGCTTTTGGTTCCGTTGATGATTCAGATTGCGTACGGACAATCGGCTCTCACTTCTGGTTGGATTATTGCGCCAATGGCTTTGACAGCGATGTTCGGAAAATCTTATGTGATTGGGATTTTGGATCGATTTGGCTATCGTAAAACTTTGATGGTCAATACATTTATCATTGGAGTTTTGATTTGTTGTTTGGCAATTCCGAGTGTGCAAAGTTCTATTTATTGGTTTATTCCGATTTTGTTGATTCTTGGATTTTTCAATTCTATCCAATTTACATCGATGAACACTATTTCGATTGCCGATTTACGACCTTACCAGAACAGCAGTGGAAATTCTTTGGTTTCTGTCAATCAGCAGTTTGCCGTTGGATTCGGGATCGCATTTGGTTTGATTGTTTTGAAATTATTCGAAGGCGATACGACATTTATAAAAAATGAAGTTCACAACGCGTTCCGATACACCTTTTTGATTGTAGGATTCTTGACCATTCTTTCAGGTTTCGTTTTCCGAAGACTCAATTTCCGCGATGGCGATAATATGAAATCGGTTTCATAAATTATTTCCGAATCGATTATCTTTGCATTCATAAGAATTTATGATTCTAAATTTCAAAATAGCTTACTGATCAATTTTCAATGGATTTTTCAAAATTAATTTCTTCTGATATTCAAAACTATATCAATCAAAATCTCAATTCTGATTTAACTAAATTATTGTTGAAGAAATCTCCGTTCGATAATGTGACGATGCAGGAAATCGTACAACAAATCAAAGGCAGAAAAACAGCAGAAAAGAAGTTTCCATTTCTCACAAAAGAAGGAATAATTTTCCCTCCAAATCTTAACCTTGAACAAGCTTCCTCACAATCAACCGCAGAATGTAAAGCTCAAAATCTGAAAGGGAAATCTTTCCTCGATTTAACTTGCGGATTTGGGATTGATGCTTATTTTCTTTCCAAAATTTTTAATGAAGTTACTTTAATCGAACAAAATCCAGAATTGATCTCAATCGTTGAACATAACTGGAAAACTTTAAACCGAAAAGCCAATTTCATTAATGAAAATCTTGAGATATTTTTAGAAAGTCTGACTGATAATTTTAATAAGTTCGACATCGTTTATCTCGATCCGGCAAGACGCGATCAGCAAAATAAAAAGAAATTTCTTCTTGAAGATTTGTCGCCTAATTTATTAGAAATAGAAGAAAAATTACAATTAATTTCAAGTAAAATTATTGTCAAATTATCACCTTTGATTGATATTTCATATTTGATTTCAGAATTGTTAAACATCACTGAAATTCAAATTATTGCTGTTCGGAATGAAGTCAAAGAATTGGTTTTAATTATTGAGAATAAAGAGCAAAGAACAAAGAATAAAGACGTTGAGATTCGTTGTGTCAATTTGGAATCAGATGAATTAGAATTTTCTTTCAACTTTAATGAAGAAAAATCTGCAACTTCCGAATTCTCAGAAAGCCTGAATTATCTTTATATTCCAAACAATTCAATTCTAAAAGCGGGCGCATTCAATATTATATCAGAAAAATTTGGGTTGAAGAAATTGCATCCAAATTCTCATTTCTATACTTCGGAAAATAAAATAGAAAACTTTCCGGGACGAGTTTTAGAAATCGAAAAAATCGACGCCAAAGATTTGAAAAAAGGGGAGAAGTATAATATTGTTTCCAAAAATTATCCTTTGAAACCTGACGAAATTAAGAAAAAATACAAACTGAAAGATGGCGGAAACAATTATCTGATTTTCACTCAAAGTATTACTGGAAAAGAGATTTTGCGAAGTAGATAAATTTAGAAAACTTTAGTTTTTAAATTCTAATACTAACTTCTTTTCCATTTTTAAATTAATAAAACTTTGCGGATATATTAATTATAGTGTCGTTTTATCAAAGATTTCAAAATTCATTAGAAACTTGCTAAAAATTGTGAAAAAAACACTACATTTGCACGCGTAAAAATTTTGAATGCAAAATATTAGAAACATAGCGATTATCGCACACGTTGACCACGGAAAAACGACTTTGGTTGACAAAATTATCCACGCCACAAACATCTTCCGTGAAAATCAGGAGAGTGGTGATTTGATTATGGATAACAACGATCTTGAAAGAGAAAGAGGGATTACAATTTTGTCAAAAAATATCTCTGTAACTTATAAAGACGTTAAAATCAACGTTATCGATACACCTGGTCACGCCGATTTTGGTGGTGAGGTAGAGAGAGTATTGAAAATGGCTGATGGTGTTGTTTTGTTGGTAGATGCCTTCGAAGGACCAATGCCACAGACAAGATTCGTACTTCAAAAAGCTTTGGAGCTTGGATTGAGACCTTTGGTGGTTATCAATAAAGTGGATAAGCCAAACTGTCGTCCGGACGAAGTTCACGATCAAGTATTTGACCTTTTCTTCAATTTGGATGCTACTGAGGAGCAATTGGATTTCCCAACGTTCTACGGTTCTTCTAAACAAGGTTGGTTCAACACTTCATTGGAACAAACAGACAACATTTTCCCATTATTAGACGGGATTCTGCAATACGTTCCAGAACCGAAAGTAGAAGAAGGAAACTTGCAAATGCAGATTGTTTCTCTAGATTTCTCTTCTTTCTTAGGAAGAATTGCAATTGGAAAAGTAATCAGAGGTGAGATCAAAGAATCTCAGTGGATTGGATTGGCACAAGCGGACGGAAAAGTATTGAAAGGAAAAGTAAAAGAGCTTTACGTTTTCGAAGGTCTTGGAAAGAAAAAAGTAACGGAAGTAAAAGCTGGAGATATCTGTGCTGTTGTAGGTTTCGAAGCTTTCCAGATTGGAGATTCTTTCGTAGATCTAGAAAATCCAGAACCATTGCCAAGAACTGCGATTGATGAGCCAACGTTGAATATGACGTTCTCTATCAACAACTCACCTTTCTTTGGAAAAGATGGTAAGTATGTGACTTCTAATCACCTGAAAGAAAGATTGACTAAAGAATTAGAGAAAAACTTGGCATTGAGAGTTCAACAGACTGATGATGCGAACACTTTCCTAGTTTTTGGTAGAGGTATTCTTCACTTGTCAGTTTTGATAGAAACGATGAGAAGAGAAGGTTACGAAATGACAATTGGTCAGCCACAAGTTATTTTGAGAGAAATCGACGGAGAAAAATGTGAGCCTTATGAATCTTTGGTTGTTGACGTTCCAGAAGAATTTGCTTCTAGAGTTATCGATTTGGCAACTCAGAGAAAAGGAGATCTTCACATTATGGAAACAAAAGGTGAAATGCAACATATGGAATTCGAGATTCCTTCTAGAGGTTTGATCGGATTGCGTTCTCAGATGTTGACTGCTACTGCTGGTGAAGCTATTATGGCACACCGTTTTACAGAATACAAACCTTTCAAAGGGGCGATTCCGGGAAGAAGTAATGGTGTATTGATTTCTAAAACTCAAGGTCCAGCAACTGAATATTCTATCGCGAAACTACAAGATAGAGGTAAGTTCTATGTTGATCCGGGTGAGGAAATCTACGAAGGAATGGTTATTGGTGAGCAAAACAAACCAGGTGACTTGGTGGTGAACATCGTTGAAGCAAAACAGTTGAACAATATGCGTGCTTCCGGAAAAGATAAAGATACTGGAGTTGCTCCAAAAATCTTGTTCTCTCTGGAAGAGTGTATGGAATATATCCAGGCTGATGAAGCCATCGAGGTGACTCCTAACTTCATCCGTATGAGAAAGAAAATCCTTTCTGAAAACGATAGAAAACGTATTGAAAGAGGCGCTAAGTCTTAATCTAACACTTTATAAATTTAAAAGCCTTCATATTTTTGAAGGCTTTTTTGAATTTAAAACAAAAACCAAGATGAAACAATTTACCATAAAAATCACCTGTAAAGACGAGAAAGGTTTAGTTTACAGAATCTCCGAAATCCTTTTGGAGAACGGACTCAATATTATCAAGAATGATGAATTCGTAGATAGCGAAAAAGCTTTATTCTTTATGAGAACAGAAGTTGCCGGAATCGCCGATCCAGAAAAAGTGATTGAACAGCTCAAAAAACAAATAAGCGATTGCTCAATTGAATTGAGTCAAAACGAATCTAAAAATGTAGTGGTTTTGGTAACCAAAGAACACCATTGTTTAGCGGATCTTTTGATAAGAAATCAATTCAATGATCTTAATTTTAATATTCTCGCAGTAGTTGGGAATTATGAAAATCTGAGAGAATTGACGGAGAAATTTAATATTCCTTTTATTTATATTCCTGCAGAAAGTGTCACGAGAGAAGAACACGAAGATAGAATCAAAACTGTTCTTCAAGATTACAATTACGATTATCTTGTTTTGGCGAAGTTTATGAGAATCCTTTCTCCGGATTTTGTAAAGGATTTTGAAGGAAAAATCATTAATATTCATCATTCCTTTTTGCCGGCTTTTATTGGCGCAAATCCTTATAAAAAGGCTTTTGAAAGAGGCGTTAAAATCATTGGCGCAACAGCACATTTTGTAACGAATGATTTGGATGAAGGACCGATAATTTATCAGGATATTATCAAAGTCAGTCATTCCAAAACAGCGAAAGATTTGGCTAAAATGGGAAAAGATGTTGAGCGAATTGTTTTGGCAAATGCACTCAAATTGGTTTTCGAAGACAAAGTTTTTATCGATGGAAACAAGACCATTATTTTCGAATAGAAAAGTTAACAAATTATAAAAGCATCCAAATCTTCGGATGCTTTTTTTGTATTTCTAATATTATCATTTAGTTTTGCAAACTATGCGTTTCAGATTATCATTTTTCCAAATATTATTGCTGGCAGTTTTTGTGATTTCTTGTGCTACAAAAACCAAGAAATCAACTTCTAAATCAGGTGTTAAAAAACCTGTGGTAAAGACAGAACTCAAACTTCCACCAAAGCCAGTAGTTCAATTAGATAACATCAAATTACCTGAAATCAAAAGAGAATTCAGAGCGGTTTGGATTGCTTCGGTGGCAAATATCAATTGGCCTTCCCGAAATAATCTTTCCACAGATCAACAAAAACAAGAAGCCATTCAAATGTTGGATATGTTGGTGGATCTTAATTTCAATGCGGTGATTTTGCAAGTTCGTCCTTCTGCGGATGCGCTGTACAAAAGTCCTCACGAGCCTTGGTCGCATTTCTTGACGGGACAACTCGGAAAGTCGCCTTACCCGGAATATGACCCTTTGGAATTTTGGATTGAAGAATGCCACAAACGCGGTCTGGAATTTCACGCTTGGCTAAATCCGTTTAGGGCGCATCATTCCAATGGTGGTGCCATTTCATCAGAATCGATGGTGAAAAAATCTCCGGATAACATTATCAAATTAAGAAACGGAATGTACTGGTTTGATCCGGCTGACGATAGGACGCAAGATCAAGCTTCGAAAGTGATTAAAGATATTATTTCGAGATACGATGTGGACGGGATTCATTTGGATGATTATTTCTATCCTTATGCGGAATATAACGGAGGCAAGGATTTTCCGGATTATAAGACTTGGTCGGTTTATCAAAAATCCGGTGGAACACTTTCCAGAGCGGATTGGCGAAGAGCAAATGTCAACAAATTTGTGAAAAGAATCTATGACGAGATCAAAGCTCAAAAAAATGATGTTAAGTTTGGAATCAGTCCGTTTGGGATTTGGAAACCCGGTTTTCCGGCAGGAATCAAAGGTTCTTCTCAGTACGATGAGTTGTATGCGGATGCAAAATTGTGGCTGAATCAAGGTTGGGTGGATTATTTCACGCCTCAGTTGTATTGGCCAATTAATTCGCCTGGGCAAAGTTTCCCGCTTCTTTTGCAATGGTGGAATGAGGAGAATACCAAAAGCCGCCATCTCTGGCCAGGACTGAACACAGTGGCTGTAAAAACGGCAAATCCCGTTGCAGAAATCGCCGCGCAAATAGACGTAACCCGACAAATTCTGAAAAACAATGCCGGAGAAGTGCATTACAGCATTGCCGGAATCACAAAAAATTACGGAATGCAACAGGAATTAAAAACCAATTCCTACAAAGAAAAAGCTTTGGTTCCCGAAACTAGGTGGCTTACAACAAAGCCCGTAGCAGAACTTAATGTGAATTTGAAAAAAGAATCGAATACAATTGTTGTAAATTGGGACAAAGCACCAGAAGCGTTGTCTTATGTAATTTATCTAAAATATGGTGACAACTGGCAAGCAGAAATTCTTTCTCCACAGATTAAAACGAAAACAGTTTCTTCGCATTTAAATGGAAAAAAATTGACATTGGTTGTTGTGAGATATGCTGATAAATTGGGGAAATTGAGTCCTTACAAAGCGCTTTCTGTTGCTAATTAATCTTATTTTTAATCAGCAAATTATTTACCTTTTCGCGATCATATTCAAATATATAATCAGACTTCATGATTTCCTCTGATTTTTTTTCGGAAGTTTTTTCGCTGTAAAAGTTATAGATGTTTTTAATTTTTCCAATTCTGATATATTTGTTTTTATTCCAGTTTACAATATAAAATTTCCCAACAATATTGGTCGTAGAAGTACTTGTAGCTAGATTTGTATGTTCTGCGCTTATGACTTTATTTTCTTCACAGACAATTAAAATAGGGATGTTGTTTTGAGTATAAATAGTCATATTTTCAAAAGAACCGTTCCAGTTTTCACCTAGATTTTCCAATTTAATGGTTTTCGAATTTTGTAATTTTCTATCTATGGCTTTAATAAATTCTGAATCTGATTTAATTTGCCCAAATCCTAAAAAGGGAACTAAAAATGAAATTAAAAACAGCTTTTTCATAATGAAGATATTTTAACTTATTTAATATAATCAAGCCATAATATTACTAAACTCCTTACGATATTGCGACGGACTTTTCTGTGTATGTTCCTTAAAAGTCTTGTTGAAATAACTGAAGTTGTTGAAGCCACTTTCAAAGCAGATTTCCGTAATGCTCATCGGTTGTTCTGCCAAAAGTTTCAATGAATGTGTGATGCGATATTCGTTCACAAATTGCGTGAAAGTTTTATTAGTAATTTTCTTGAAATATCTACAAAACGAAGGAATCGTCATCGTCGCCAATCCCGAAACTTCTTCCAAACTGATTTGGTTTTTGAAATTATCTTTCACGTGGTTGAAAATCAGATTGATCCTGTCATTGTCTTCTTTTTGCGTTTGGAGATAGTATTTTCCGGCGTTTAGAATTTTGTAATCCGACGTCGTGGCCAGCGAATCCAAAATTTCAATCAGTTTCATCAATTTTTCCAGCGAGGAAGATTCAGACAAAGCTTCCATTTTCGTTTTCAGAGTTTTCTTTACTTTTTCTCCGAAGACTATTCCGCTTTTTGCTTTTTCCAACATTGTGAGGATTTTGCTCATTTCTGGCGCGCTCCAAAATTCGGATCCCATAAAATCTTGGGAAAACTGAATCACGATTTCATAATCATTTTTGGTGTTTTCATTTGTCATACCACAATGTGGTAAGTTGCTGCCAATCAAAATCAAATCACCTTCCGTAAAGTAAGAGATATTACTCCCAATCTGTCTTTTGCCAGAACCACCGCAGACGAAGATCAGCTCAATCTCGGGATGATAATGCCAAACGTGCGATTTGATGTTTTCGTTTCTGGCAAATCTGAGACAGGTAAAACTGCTTCCTATATTGGGTTAGATCGCTTCAAAGGCTGGGTTGAAATGTTTCATAATCTAATCCTTAGAACAAAAGTACGAAAAGAAAATTATATGTTCAATATTGTCTATTTTTATTTAGTTAATATTTGGTTTATGTTAATATAGAACATATTTATGAAAATTGTATAGTATCAGAAGTTTCAAATCCATTATACATTTGCATTGTAAAACAAACATAAAAAAATATGATTATGAATAAGTTAATTAAATTAAGTTTCCTTGCAGGATTTTTGTTCTTATCAACCAATATTTTAGCAAAAGATAAAGATAAAGATTTCTCTGTCGCAATAAAAGAGGTAACAAATAAAACGGTAAATTTTGAGTTGTCTAATGCCAAGAATGTTTCCATCTATGTTTACAACGGCGAAAAAGGTGAGGTTTTTTCAGAGAAAATCATCAGTAATGACAGTGTAGAAAAAGCTTACAATATGAGCGATATGTCTGCCGGAACATATTATTTGGTTGCAGAATCTGAATCGAAAATTGAGAAATACAAAATCACAGTGGACGAGAAAAATGTGATTGTAGATCAAGCGCCTGTTTCCGCGATTACAAAACCAGAATATACGATTAACAAAAACATCGTAAAACTACAAATGGCAAACGTAATTGGCGATGTGCGAGTTTCCATCTATGATACTCTGAACAATACATATTACAGTAAAAATAATGTTTCTAAAGATGGTATTTTGGATCTAACTTTTGATCTGAATCCTGCCAATGCAGACACTTACATCATCAATGTTGAAAAAGACGGCGACAGCTTCAGCAGGATGATTACTTTGAAATAGTTTCCAGGAAACTAAGGTTTATATATTATTTTCTTAAAAGCTTCAATTTTGAAGCTTTTTTTGTTTTTATTAATGAAAATGCTTTGGGAAAGCGTCTCGTGGTGTTTGCTTCAAAATATTGAGAAGAAACCAGGATTTTAGAAAACCGTAGCCGTAAGAAAACATTTGGATGTAAGTGGAAATCACCGCCATAGAACCTATGCTGATGTTCCTCGTCACAATCCAAGCGTGGATGAAAACCAAAAACGTATAAAGCCCGTACAGAGCGAGAATCAATCCATTTCCCCAAACGAAATAATGAATAATTCCAACAAAATAACCCAACAAAAAAATACTCGGAAACCAAAAAGTGGGCTTCACATATTTTGGATGCCGTTGGTTCAGAATCGGTCTTGCACAACCGAATTGGTAAACTTGTTTTGAGAATTTTCCAAAGTCCGTTCTTCGTTTGTGATAAACGCCGATGTTGTCAAAAAATAAAGTCGTGTAGCCATTTTCCCAAAACGTCATAGATAAGTCTGGATCTTCACCAATTCGCATTTCGGAAAATCCACCAACTTGCAAAAATTTCTCTTTGTTCACGCCCATATTGAAACTTCTGGGCTGGAATTTCGTCACCGCTTTTTTATTGCCACGGATTCCGCCCGTTGTGAAAACCGAAGTCATAGAGTAGGAGATTGCCTTTTGCATCAGGTTGAAACCTCGGTGCGCTTTGTCTGCGCCACCAAAAGCATCACAAGGATTTTCGGTAAGATTTTTCTTGATATTTTCGATGTAATCTGTCTCCACAATCACATCAGAATCTACGAAAACCAACCAATCATTTTTCGCCCGTTTTGCACCATAATTTCGGGAAAGTCCAGGTCCTGAATTTTCTTTTCGGAAAAACTGAATATCCAATTGTTTTTCGAATAATTCTACAGTCGGAAGCAATGCGATTTTGGAACCATCATCCACTATTATCACTTCAAAATCTTTATCTGTTTGATGA
>JAGNPP010000297.1 GCA_017989575.1 Chryseobacterium sp. | reverse complement strand
CGCCTGCATTTATTATTATTTATTGCAGCGGGTTGTGAATTGCTTTCAAAAATTATTATCTTCGTGACACGACACAACACCGGGAACACATATTTTATGCGAGTGAACGTTGTGAATTGCTTTCAAAAATTATTATCTTCGTGACACGACACAACCTCAAACTGAAAAACCTCCTGATATGGAGGTTTTTAATGGGGTTTTTAGAATTTAAAAAGCTTTAAATTTCCATTTTACAATTCTATAAATATATCTTTTCTTAATTCGTGATTGCTTTGGCTCAGCCAAAACTTTCCCAATCCCTTTCGCCGAATCCTGCGGATTTCAAAAATTATTATCTTGGTGACAGGACACAACCTCAAATTGCAAAACCTCCTGATATGGAGGTTTTCAACGGGGTTTTCAGAATTTCAAAAGCTTTAAATTTCCATTTTAGAATTCTATAGATTTATCCTTTTTTATTTCGTGATTGCTTTGGCTCAGCCATAACTTTCCCAATCCATTTCGCCGAATCCTGCGGATTTCAAAAATTATTATCTTCGTGACACGAAACAACCTCAATCAAAAAAACCTCCTACCACAAGAGGTTTTTGAGGTTTTTTCAGAATTTAAAATTCCGCTTTCTATCGTTCTGTTTTTGTTTAAATGGTGCTCTTTTTAAAATGCTAATGCAGCTTTTTTTTATTTCTGAATGCTAAAAAAGTTCTAATTGCTGATAAGTTGGTGGAGGTTCTTCTTTGTTTCGGGCAAAAAAGATTTCAATATCGCCAAATTGTTTATCGGTAATGCACATAATAGCTACTTTTCCCGCCTTGGGCAGGATGGATTTCACCCTCTTGATATGAACTTCTGCATTTTCTCTACTTGGGCAATGCCTCATATACATGGAAAACTGAAACAATGCAAAACCATCATCCAACAATCTTTTTCTGAAAAGATTGGCTGCTTTCATGTTGGCTTTGGTTTCGGTCGGTAAATCGTATAAAACTAAAACCCACATAATTCGGTATGCATTAAACCTTTCGGCATTCATATTTTTTTAGATGTATATCTTCTGATTATAAAAATTCCGGATAAGAAACCTGTCGCTTTTCTCCCGTGTAACATTTGTAAAGCGATGACGTGGTCATTTTTACAGCAACCAGCAACGGTCTTGTTTTATCATCAATACACACATCTTTGGTTGCAATCTGGAGAATATGTGCTTTAAATTCTTTCGTCAGTTCTTCGGTATCCGGATGAATTTTCAGCCACTGCATAACGAGTAAATCAACAAACGGACGATAAGGTTCCATTAAATCATCGGCAAGGCAATACGGATTGTATTTATTTTTATGAAAAATGCCGAGAACGGGTAACAGTCCGGTTTCTACAATGGCTCTTGCCACAATGCTTCTGAGCACCGCATATCCAAAATTAAAAAACTGATTGGGTGAATCTCCAAAACGCTGTCTCAAAAAGTCCAGACTGATGAGGTATTTCCAGTAATGTTGCGCCGCAATCCCTTCCATATTCGTAATGTCGCCGGATTTTACATTTCTCTGATATTCAATCATCGGTTCGTAGTAATTTCCCAGTTTCATCAGTACATTTTTCTGGTTTTCGATCTTACATTCTACTGTCTGTTTCCAAAGCTGTTTTTTGAGCGGTTCACTGGCTTCCAACTGATTTTTTACCCGATCGGAATGTTCGGTATGCCCATACAGCGGAAGCATTATTCCGTGCGGAAGATGATGCGCATCGCAACTCACCACCACTACATTGTTTCCCATCATCTTCTGTATTAGATTATGCGAAATTGTAATCTGAAAATGATCCAACATCAGCAATCCTAAATCTTCGACAGGAATACTTCCTTTTTCTACCTTGGTCTCAGGGCAAAGTATTTTCATCTGCTCATCTTTCAACTTGAGATAAGCGGGATTGCCAATGTAGATGGAGCGGGTGATCATAATTATGCTTTTGAAATGTTACCTAAACGGTCAGTTTTGAGTTTAAAACAAATTTCTTTATCCTTAGTAAATTCAATTTTATTAAGTTGGGTATATTCAACTTTATTTAAAATAGCTACAGATACATAGTATGGAATTACATATAATCTATTACCTGTAAAACTTACGACCTTATAAATATTTTGTTTCTTTTGCTTAGAGAGGTTTTCAAAATCAATGTTATTTGAATTTTCTAACTCATCTCCAGATGGCAAATAAACCAAATCATTTGGACTTAAATAAAAATCTTTCTCTCCTTTTAAATCAACAACATCTAATCCTTGCTTTTGCCTTTCAATAACAATATTTAATGGAACGCTTTCATAACTTCTTTTCCCTTTTTCATCTTCATAGACTGCAAAGAATAGGTTAGTTCCTTTGGCTGCTTCCACATATTTATTTTTCTTATTGCCAGAATAACCTACTTGAAATTTACTTCCCATTTCAAAGACTCTTACTTTGGTAATACGTTGATGGTCTTTTCCATCATTATACTCTCTGATATTTTTATTCAAGTCTTCTATTCCTTCTGGTGAAAAAGCCAATTCAGAGCTTCCTTTTGCGGTAAGATAATTCCTTAAAATCTTTTGAATCCCAGTATCAGTAATACTTCCAATAGTTTTCATATCAAAAGAAGTATCCAAACTTTTTCTTGTAGCGGTTAAAATTTTTCCTTTAGGCAGTTTTACCCAAGGTAAATTTACTTTTCCAGAAACCGTTTCTTTGTGCATTGGCTTTCTTATTGCCCAATTGGTGCCGGTTTGTGCTACTCTTTCTTTGGTGCTTATACAATCTTTTTCTACGTATTTCTCGTAGTAATTGGTAGCCTTATTGATGACGCGCAGATTTTGCTTAAAGCTAACTATGATATTTTCTAAACTATTTCTAGCATCAGCAGTAAAGTTTTCCCAAGGTTTCAAAAATTGCTTTGGGACATCTCTTTCTATTCTTTTCCCTGTTTTAGCATCAGTGTAAACTGCCTTTTCAAACTTCATCAATTTTTTCTTCAAATCATATCTCTTTGTATCAGATTTAGCAGACTGATTGTTAAGTAAATTAACGTGTTCTTTTGTTGCGCAGGCAATCACCAAAGCATCCATAGCGTGATGGCGATGGTCTATTCTTTTCTTAGAAAAACCTTTAGATAAGTCGATTGGAACAGTTGGTAAAAACTTCTGATGATTTTCATTCCATGCGGTGAAATCTGTTGAACTGGTTAATTGATTCATTCTTTCAAAACGAGGCAATATCAAATCATTCCAAACATCATTTAATCCCCAATCTTGTTTTAAAGTTGTAGTAATCTTTCCATTTCCCGGAACAATATTTTTTGAATTTACTCCTTCATCTGTACCGTCTTCAACACGTACAATATTGGAAAGCACTCCAGAGATATACTTACTGATGTACCTTGTGTCATTCATCTGGCGCTCAATCATCTTCTCTGGAATTTCTTCCAACAAGAGTTTTGCCTTTTTACTTTTGTTCTTAGCGTAATGTTTTTTTACAAACTCTTGGTATTCATCTGGCTTTAAAATAGGAACACTCTTTCCAAAAC
>JAGNPP010000296.1 GCA_017989575.1 Chryseobacterium sp. | reverse complement strand
AGCCAGCGGTTAACTATCCTATCACAGTTTACAGATTTGGAAATGTTCCTTTGAAAGCGCCTAGCAAAACTGGAGCATCAACGGGGAAAAACAAAAATTCTGCAATGCCTTTGATGGATGATGATTTTGGAGATTTCGAATCTGAGTTCAAAGCTTCCAGTTTTGATGACGAGGATGATGACTACAACGATGACGAGGAAGAAGATGGCTACAACGACGTTTTCGAAGAAGACGATGAAGATTAAGATCCTTTTCTAAATATATTTTAAAAGCCCGATTTTTTCGGGCTTTTTTGGTTATAAATTTGTGATATGAAAAAGCAATATTATTTTTTCTTTGAATTATTTCTAATATTATATTCCTTAAAAATTTTCTCAATTTCTACCTCTTCTTCTTGTAGAGTATAATCTTTTAATTTCATTTTTTCATCAAATAAAAGATACCAGACATACGGATTACAAGAAACATTCTTATTAGGTTCCTTAAATTTAATTTTAGACGAATTTGAAATCATCTTTCTTTTTATTATTTTCTTCAAAAATTCTACATCCTCACTTTTCTTTCCTTGAAGCAACAAATCAAAATTATTATATTTATAATATTCTAAATTAGAGGCTAATGGATTTACTAATGATTCTATATTATCTCTAAGTATTGTAACCATATAACCTTTTCCTTCATAATAAAGACTAGATATTATAATGATTGAAGAGTCAGGTTTAAAATATTCATCCCTATTGATTTTAATGAAAGCTTCAATGAAATTATCGAAAGTATAATTTTTTGCAACAGATGGAATCTGTGAAAAATTTAATTGAAATATGAAGATAAGAATTATGCAAAGTTTATTTTTCATCGTGGCCACTTCTAACCATAAATTTAAGATTAAATATTGACATATTTTGCTTCTACAATTTTAAATCTAAAGGCATTTCCCATCCTCTCGCCTATCCTTATTCTTAATCAACAAATCAAAAGTTTTCTGCAAATCTGCAACAGAACAATTTTTCAATTCTTTATTGGGAATATTTTCTGATTTTGGATTGTTGGAAGAATTTGATTTCAAAATGTATTTTTTCTCAAGACATTGAGTCGCTTTTTCATTAATGATGTAAAAACGCTTTTCCGTGACATCATCCATTGTCTCTGGTTTCTCAACTGTTCCGCCATCAAAACTCCAAACTGTTTCGGTTTGAAAGATAAAATAAGGTTGATTGTCGTTAATGAAATATTGATCTACAGAAGAAAAATGACTGTGCTCAGCATAAGAATGTTTAATAACTTTCAAATCATTCTGATCCGAATAGAAAACGACAGTTCCAGACCTCTCATCGCAATTATATTCAAAACTTACGGAATCCAATTTCTTGGCGAGCAATTGTGAATTGGTAAATTGATAAGCGGATTTTATGTTATCAATGGTGTTTAAATTGTGACCCAAACTAGAAGAATTTCGATTTGTTTTCACACTTAAACTATCTTGAGAAGTTGTAGAATTGATCGTGGATTTATCATTTTCTTTCTTGCAAGACGAGATGATGAATACACAAAATATCAAAATCAGATTTTTCATTTTTATCATTTGAGTATTATCAAAACAAAAAATGTGCAATTAAAAAAATAGAAACTATTTCCCCGTCACCGTTTTTCGAAAATCGATATCTTCCAAAGTCCAGTTCAGGATTTTGTCATCGGTTCCAAAGATGTCTTCGAAGTTGGGATCTACAGCATAATCCGGGAAAACACCTCTGCTTTTGTTTTCAAATTCGATATTGGGACGGATGAGGAATAAACCAATCGGAAGCACCAAATGCGAATTGGGAAGAATGACCGTATTGTTGACTCCAGCCACCGTTCCGTCGTTGGCGCCACCGGTTTCTTCGCCTACGATGACGGCGCGGTTTTCAAACTTCAATTTAGCCGAAATGATGGACGATGCAGAGAAACTGGCGCCATTTACCAAGACATAAATTTTCCCTGTAAATGCATTTTCTTTCGGTTTTGTAGGGCGGGAAGCAAACTCTCGGAAGTAGTATTTTTTATTTTTTTTGGATGAGAAAAAATAATTTCCTGCGAGAAAAAAAGGATAAGCCGGCGCACTTAGAACAGAGGAAAACACAGACTGTCCGCGGAAGTAATTTTGATACATTCCGGAGGTTTTGGAAGTCATTTCAGGAACTTTTATGAGCGTAAACTTCTCATTGGTGAGATAAGAATACAGCGTGTTGATTTCGGAAAGCGAGCCACCCAAATTGTCCCGAACATCCAAAATCAAATAATCAGATTTTGCATTTTTGATTTTTCTGAAAGATTGATCGTAAAACTTTTTGGCATAAGTCGCAGAAAAAGATTTGACTTTGATGTAAGCCACACTGCTATCAGATTTCAGGAATTTGAAACTTCTGTTGTAGCTTTTCGACGCCGCATCATAATCCTGAATTTTCTGATCTGCCGTTACTTTTGGAAGTGTTTTTTCTTCGCTCGCTTCTTTAGCTTTTTTCTTTTGTCTTTTTAGCTGCACCTCATCTATCACATTATCACAGAGCGTTTTGAGCTTCACACTATCCAGATACCCATTTTCCAAGGTGTAGTAATTGAAAAAAGTAAGATTGATAAAATATTTTTGGAAAGTTTGATTTTCACCATCGGAACTGTACAGTTTTCTGTATTTTTTGATAAGATCTGCTACATTCTCTTCATTGATTTTGAGGATTTCTGTCCCCGCTTTTATTTTTCCAACATTTTCCCGATTCTCTTTCACAAAGAGTTTATCGCCAATGATTTTGTAATCCATCAGAGCAAACAAAGGTTTTTTAGTCTTGAATTCTTTTTGCTCTGCTTTGGAATACCGCCTAGACAAGGATCTCAAACGGAGATGACCTTCGTTCACGCTTGCTACCACAGGCGCGAGTTTGAAGAAAAAATCATTGGGTGTCAAAGGCTTCTGGATGGCGGTTTTCAGGCTATCAAATTTGTGATCCAGATTTTCTTTTGAGATGTACCAATAAAGATTGGGATGGAAACGCTGTAACTTTTGGTATGTGAAATCTACATCCTTTTTGAGCTCTTCAACCGGAATTTTTTTTTCCAAAAAAAGATTATTCTTCTTGACAGATTGGCAAGAATAAACGATTATTAATATTAAGACAGTAAATAGTTTTTTCATAAATGCGGCCTTAAAATTAAGATTTTTAAACCAAATAAAAATCTACTCTTCTCGACTTTAACATTTTATAACAAATATTGGTTTTGATTTTGCTAATGAGAGCTATTATGAATTTACAATCATCCATTATGAAAAATATAATTTTTGCAGTCAGCGCAGTGTTTTTATCACAATTTTCCTTCGGACAAGCCAAAGAAATAACCGCTTTTACAAACCTTAAAGTTTACGATAAAATCCCCGTAGAATTAGTCTCATCAGACACTTACAAAGCGGAAATAAGCGGAACGATGGCAGATGAAGTAGAATTGGTAAACTCTGGCGATGAACTGAGAGTCCGCATGAAACCTACAAAACTTCTGCAGGGCGACGATGTGAAAATCATTTTATA
>JAGNPP010000065.1 GCA_017989575.1 Chryseobacterium sp. | reverse complement strand
GGTTTTGCCGCAGCAATGACTTATGACTTCGAGGTTTGGAGTGCAGCGCAGGAAAAATGGTTGGAAGTAAGTTCTGTTTCCAACTTCGAAACATTCCAAGCCAACCGTTTGAAATGCCGTTACAAATCAGACGGAAAATCACAATTGGTTCACACGCTAAATGGTTCCGCAATGGCTTTGCCAAGAATTATGGCCGCTTTGCTGGAAAATAATCAAACAGAAGAAGGAATTAGATTACCAAAGAAAATCGCAGACTATGCGAAGTTTGAATTGATCAATTAATTCTTATTTTTCAGAAATATGAAAGCCACAAAGTTTATTTGTGGCTTTTTATTTTGATAAAGTACAAAATTTTATTTAACTTTTGTTCTAAAATAATAAGCCCAATCTCTCTTTAAGTGGAATAGTCAAATCCAAATATTCAAAAGTTAAACCTTTATTATTTTTTAAAGGCGTAATCATTTTAGACAATGCTTTTCTATCTTTAGTGATGAATGCATCAATTCCTCTATTTTGTATTTGTGCAAAGAGTTTTAAATCATTTATTATAACTTTTCTTTCTTCACTATTTCGTATATCTTCATTATCCTTTAAAAATGCAAAATAATCTCCAGAAATTTTTGCATCTCCGTAATCAAATTCTAATATTTGAAAAGCATTTAATGCTAACAAGTTATCAGGGTTATCAGCAACTGCATATTCACTAATGACAATAGTAGACAAATACAAAATAATATTATTTTCTAGAAAATATTGAAAATATTCTACAACAGTTGTGTGATATTCGTCGTCAGCTTTTAATAATCTTGTTACAAATGAATTATCTAAAAGAATACTCTCAATACCTTTCATATTCCTTCAGTTTTTAAACTATCAATCCACTGATCTAGATTTGTAATTTTATTCAAATTTTTAGATGCTCTGTCAATTATTTTATCTAATAAAGACTTATCAAAAGAAGGACGATAATTAATGAATTCAACTAATTTCAAATCATTGAATTTGCCATCCGAGAGGCTTTTTTTTCCTTTAACCTTTACACCATATGGCTTATATGTTTTCTTTTCTCCATTTAAAATTTGCTCTTTAGTAGCTGAAATCGTTATGTTACCAAACTTTGAGGTGGAAATATGAATATTCGGATTTTTTCCGCCTTCTTGATAAATTTCCCCATACAAATAAAACTCACTTTCATAAAATTTCGGAGCAATCATATCGTAGTTGGTACTTGTATCAATAACTAAAGATGATTCTGTAGATAGCGAATTATTAAATTCAATGATAAATCCTTCTTTAATGGCTTTTTTTTGAAATTTATCAATGACTTCTTGACGTTTGTAGTCTAAAAAATCTAAAGATTTCCTTTTACGGATTTCTGTGGTAAGTCCGTTGAAAAGAATAACCGCTGAAATTGGAAGATAGAATTTGTGTTTTGCAGAACCGGATTCAATATCATAAGAAATTTGAGGGCGCAATTTTTTTTCTTCTCGTGTAGGGTACAAGAATGTTTCGATGTCAGATATAACGTTTTTTACTTCGTTAATATCAACATCTTTAGGAGTTAATGAATTATTGATATTATCAACTCTGATTTCTATGTAACCTTGTTCTTCCACGATTCAAAAATAACAAAAAAATAAAGATTACAGATAAAACTTAAGTATTATCCCTTCGGAAATTAGTAAAAGTTATGTTGAGCTTACTTCAAATTCAAATAATAATTCCAGATCAATCGGATCTCACCAAAATCAAAATCCGCGGGCAAAGCCGCTTTCCAATCATTGATATTCTCCTTTGGACTTTGCTTGAAAACCTTTTCGAAGGCAGTTACTTTTTCCTTTGGATAGATTCTCAATAAGTCACTTTTATCAAGCAAATTTTGCTCAGCATATTTAGATAAATGTCCAAAAATAGTTGAGTTCACCAAACCTCGTTCTCTAGCAATTTCAGAAATGGTTTTTCCGTCCTGGAACAATTGGTAAGTCAAAACGTGCGTCGGAACTTTATTGATGGACATTGAGATGACAGCGTCTTTTTCCTTATCAAACAAAGGTGTTTCCAAAAGATGAACGTCTTTCAGGTCTTTCAAATATTCCTCCAGATCATCCAGCCAAACGCGAAAATCCTCATTAAAAGCTTTTAAACCTTTGACGCCTTTCGTCTCAGAGTAAAAATCTTTAAGCGGAGAAAAAATCTTTTCATTCACATTAGAGAAAAAGAAATTGACTGCACCTTTTGCTTTGACCTCAACTTCTTGCCATTCCTCTTCACCTTTCAGGAATTTCTGGGTTTTCTGAAGCAATATTCTTTCAAACTTTTGAAAAATAAGTTTCAGGTTTTCAATTTCGGATTTTAAAGTGATGTAAAGCTTTTGCGATTGGTCTTTGTCAATGGATTTGCTACTTCGGGTCATCACCATCCAGCTTTCCAAGGCGGAAACAAACCACACACAATCGATTCTTCTAATCACTTTTTGAATGCTATAATCGTACTTTTCAGAATTAAGGATTTCATCTATTTTCGAATTGGCGTGCGTCTCGTCCTGAAACTTCGAAACCCGTTTGTCACTGAAGATCACTTCGGGCGTAATCTTAGATTTTAGGACAATGCCTTCCAAAGTTCGGCAACGTGACAATGCCACATAAACCTGACCAGATGCGAAACTTTTCCCAGCATCAATGATCAATCTATCAAAGGTCAAACCCTGACTTTTATGAATGGTAACCGCCCAAGCGAGCCGAATCGGAAACTGTTTGAAACTTCCCAAAACTTCTTCTTTGATGTTCTTTTCATCATCCAAAGAATATTTTTTCTGCTCCCAAGTCTCTGCTTTCAAAGTGATTTCTTCTTCGCTACCATCGAGGATTACAGAGATTTCGTCTTCATCGAGATAAGAGATTTGAGCAAGTTTTCCATTGAAATATTTTTTGTCTGGTGAAGTGTCATTTCGGATAAACATAATTTGTGCTCCGATTTTCAATTCCAAAATCTCATCATTCGGATATTGTGTCTCCTTGAAATCACCCTTCACATCGGCCGTGTAGGAATGTGCTCTTCCGCCAAGTTCTTTTATTTTTTTTTGATTGATGTCATCCGCCATTTTGTTGTGCGAACAGAGATAAACGTAAGCTTCATCTTTTGGGTCAAAGTCTGGTTGATATCTCTCGTTCAACGTTTCGAAGTCGATATCTTCGGTGATTCCGTCTCGGATGGCATTGAGAATTTCGAGAAAATGTTCATCGGTTTGTCGGTAAACTTTGGTGAGTTCTAGCGTGATAAAATTGCTACCTTCCAAAGCTTTGGCGTGAAAGAAAAATGGCGATGGATAAAACATTCCAAGAATATGTTCGTCTCTCACAACTGGAGGCAACTGATAAAGGTCGCCGATAAACAACATCTGAACACCACCAAATTTTTGCTGATTCCTGCGAACGTGTCTCAATGAAAAATCCATCATATCAAGCACATCCGCACGCAGCATCGAGGCTTCATCGATAATAATGATTTCGATTTCGCGGAGAAGTTTTAGTTTGTCTTTTCGATATTTGAAATGAACCATCAGATCCGGAATATTGTTTCCGAGATTTTGATCGATTCGTTCTGTAGTCGGGAGAAAAGTTCTGAGTGGCAATCCAAACATCGAATGGATCGTAACGCCACCAGCATTGATGGCAGCAATTCCAGTTGGTGCTACGACAATGTGTTTTTTCTTTGTTTTTTTTACAAAATCATTTAGAAAAGTAGTCTTCCCTGTTCCCGCTTTTCCTGTGAGAAAAATGCTTCGGTTGGTGTGTTCTACGATTTCAAAAAGAGAGTTATTCATCGCTTCAAAGATAAAGAATCAGGAGACAAGAATCAAGAGACAAGAATCAAGAAAAAAGTCAAAAAATATTTAATGGAAAGGCTTCGAGAGCCTCAGCCTGACAAAAAAACAAAATTCTATCAATTATTTAACCCGATCAGGGTTCTGTTTCAGAAAACTGTCCCAACCAGAGTATGATTTATCCGTAGAAATCGTACCAGAATTGAAATGATGACAAACGGCAACCGCCAAACCATCAGATGCATCCAGATATTTCGTGGGAAATTCTTTTAGCTTCAAAAGATTTTGGAGCATTCCAGCCACTTGTTCTTTGCTGGCATTTCCGTTTCCGGTGATGGCCATTTTTACTTTTTTCGGAGAATATTCGGTGATGGGAATGTTTCTGTGAAGACTTGCTGCAATCGCAACGCCTTGCGCTCTCCCGAGTTTCAACATACTTTGAACATTCTTGCCGAAGAAAGGCGCTTCCAAAGCTGTTTCGTCTGGATGATATTCATCAATCAAAGCTAAAGTCTTATCGAAAATCACTTTAAGTTTTGTCTCGTGATTTTCATATTTTTTTAGGACCAATTCGTGCATTGCAAGCAATTCCATCTTACTTCCCTTGACAGAAATAATTCCAAATCCCATAATGCTTGTTCCCGGATCGATACCTAAAATGACTTTTTCAACTAACATCTGGCAATATTACGTTAAGATTTTCATAAATATCAATACACAATATATTTTTAATTAAAAAGTTATTAATTTTAGAAACTTAAAATTAACTATTTTCACATGAAGAATCTTCTACTGACTGCAGCAGTCGTATTTTATGCGGGGATTTATACGCCCGTGTATTCTCAAAAAGCTGAAACTCCAAAATTCATTAGTAACACAGAAGGCATCAAAGAATATTCCTTAAGCAACGGGATGAAAGTTCTTTTGCTTTCAGATCCTTCTCAGAGCAACGCCGTTGTAAATATCGTTTACAATGTGGGTTCTAAACACGAAGGTTACGGAGAAAAAGGAATGGCGCATTTGCTAGAGCATATGTTGTTCAAAAGCACCAAAAAATTGGGTGATATCAAAAAAATGTTGTCTGACAAAGGTGGAAATGCCAATGGAACCACTTGGTACGACAGAACAAACTATTACGAAGTTTTCCCGTCTAACGACGAAAATATGAAATGGTTCCTGGAAATGGAAGCAGACAGAATGATCAATGCAACCATTCTTCAATCAGATCTTGATAAAGAATTCTCTGTTGTAAGAAATGAGTTCGAAATTGGAGAGAACAGCCCAAGTGGTGTGTTGATGGAGAGAATTGTTTCTACCGCTTATCTTTGGCACAACTACGGAAACAGTACGATTGGAAGTAAAGAGGATGTAGAAAGAGTAAAAGCAGTGACGCTTAGAAAATTCTATGAAAAACATTATCAGCCAGACAATGCTACACTGATTGTTGCAGGGAAATTTGATGAGAAGAAAACTTTGGAATATATCTCTCAGTTCTTCTCAACAATTCCAAAGCCAACCAGAGTTTTGGAAGCACCTTACACGGTAGAGCCACCTCAGGACGGTGAGCGTTTTGTAGAATTGAAACGTGCTGGAGACAGCAAAGTGGTAGGAGCACTTTATCACACAGCGCCTTACGCGGACAAAGATTATGCAGCGTTGGATGCTTTACAAGAAATCTTGACTGCGGATCCTTCTGGATATCTTTACAAAGCGATGATCGATTCTCAAAAAGCAGCTTCTGTTTATGCGTATCAGCCACTAGTAAGAGATGCGAGTTTTATGTATTTCGGATTGGAAGTTCCGGCGGATAAAGACATCAAAGCAACTGAAACCGAATTCCGTAAAGAATTGGACAAAGTTGCGACTATCAAATATACAGAACAAGATGTTGCAAGAGCTAAAGCGAAAATCCTTAAGCAAATCGAAAATATTAAGAATAATACCATTGGATCTGCTATCAACCTTACAGAAATCGTAGGAGCTGGTAGTTATAAATTGGGAATGCTTTACAGAGATAATATTGAGAAATTGACTGTTGCTGACGTTCAAAAAGTGGCTGATAAATATTTCAAAGTTAATAACAGGACTGTTGGTGTTTTCATCCCTACAAAAGATGAGGTAAGAGTGAAAAATGTTGAATATTCCAACGAGCAAATTGCTTCTCTTACAGACAACTACAAAGGTAAAGCTTTAGAAAAAGAAACGGCAGCTTTCGAAGCAAGTATAAAAAATCTAAAAGCAAATCTTGTTGAAGGCAAGTTGAGCAACGGGATGAAATATGGTTTGATCAAAAAAGAAATCAAAGGAGGAAAAGTCCTAGGAAGTTTCCGTTTCCCAGTGAGTAACAACAAAGACCTGAACGGTAAATCTGACGTTGGTTCTCTAATGGCGCAAGTTCTTAAAACTGGAACCAAATCCAAAACAAAAGAGCAGATCCAAGATATGCTAGATGGTTTGAAGTCTAATGTGAACTTCGGATTCGGCGGACAAACCTTGTATGTTAATTTCAGTACTTACAAAGAAAACTTGCCAAAAATAATGGGATTGATCAAAGAAATCTTGACAGAATCTACATTCCCAGAAGCAGAATTGGCGAAAACTGTAAACGAGTACAACACTTACCTGGAAGGTTCTTTGAATGATCCACAATCTATCGCATTCAATGAGATCGAAAAAATCACGCAGAACTATCCTAAAGAAAGTATCTACTACACCAATTCTACCAAAGAGCAAATCGAAAACAACAAAAAAGTTAAGAGAGACCAGCTTGTAGATTTCTACAACAAAATCTTGGGAAGTAACAATGGAGTTGGTAGCATCGTAGGTGATGTAGACGAAAAAGAAGCTTCTGCATTGCTAGAAAGCACTTTCGGGAAATGGGATTCTAAATCTAAATACGAATACATCAAACCAGAATTGTTCGCAACCAAAAAACAAGACAAAGAATATCTGACTCCAGACAAAGAAAACGGAGCTGCGGTTGGGAAAATCTCTTTCTCAATGGACAGAAAATCTCCAGACTATCCAGCGCTTGTGATTGCAAATGAAATGTTGGGAAGCGGTGGTTTCTTGACTGCTAGAATTCCTACCAGACTTCGTGAGAAAGAAGGAATCAGCTATGGTGCAGGATCTTATGTTAATATTCCAATCGAAAGCAATGTTGCATCTTGGGGTTGGTACGCATTCTACAATCCAACTAAGAAAGACGCTGTGAACAAAGCACTTAAAGAAGAGGTAAACAAAGCAGTAAAAGACGGATTCACAGAAGAAGAGTACAAATCTAACTTGACGTCTTGGTTGAACTCAAGAAAAACAGGTTTAGGAAACGACAACACTTTGATGAACTTGGTGAATGGCCAACTTCAGTATGGCGTTGCTTTGGAAGAGTACGACGCTTTGGAAGCAAAAGTATCAGCACTTAAAGTTTCTCAAGTGAATGATGTTCTTAGAAAATATATTAGCGAGGATAAATTGACTTCTGTATTTGCAGGAGATTTCAATAAGAAATAATAGTAATTCTATAAAAATGAAAACCGTCTCAGATCACTGAGGCGGTTTTTTTTATTGTCATATTGATATTTTTACTATCTTTATTGTATCAATAATACATAATAACCCTTTTATAAATTACAACTATGAAAAAAAAACAACATTTTATTTAGGTATTTTTGTTTTGTGGTGTTTCTGTTTTTTGGGAATGCTAGCGCTCAAACCTTCACTTTGGATTGGTCCAAAAACTATGGAGGATCAAGTATGGATTTTGCTGAGCAGATCAGTCCAACTTCTGATGGTGGATTTATAGTCATAGGAAGATCCAGCTCTTCAAATGGTGATGTTTCCACTAATATGGGACAATCGGATTTTTGGCTTGTAAAATTGGATTCAAATGGAAATTTGCAATGGCAAAAAACTTTTGGAACTGTGGATAGTGATTTGGGGAAAAGTGTTCAGCAAACCTCTGACGGTGGCTATATTGTTGGTGGCTATATTATTAAAAACGGCATCTATACTGGATGGATTTTAAAATTAAATAATCTAGGAGTAGTCGTTTGGGATAAGAAAATAGATAATTCGCTTATTCTCAATATTCAGCAAGTTGGAGGTAATAGTTATTTGCTTTCAGGAAGTATCGATTTTAAACCAGCACTTATAAAATTGGATAACTCAGGAAACATGGTTTGGGAAAAACAATTTACAAGCGGTTCCAACTTTGCATCCATTATTGAGACAGGTAATGAATATGTTGGAGCAACTGTAAGTATTTATAAAGTAAGTAGCAATACAGGCAATGTTGTTTGGCAAACAGAAATTGCCAACGAAATGCTTTCCAAAGTAATTTTGACAAGTGATAATAAATATATTGTGATGGGAACCAACGGCAAGGACACTTTCGGATATTCTGTAAGTCAAATTAATGCACAAGGAGTTGTTGAATGGAATAAATCTTTTGAAACCTTGTTGCCTTACAGTTTTGGTAATGATATTGCAGAAGTTGCAGATGGATACGTTTTGCTTGGTATTTCACAAGATGATATTTCTGGAACTTTGGATATGAATAATACCTTGGTTAAAATTGATAAATCTGGAAATTATGTTTGGAGAAAAATGGTTGGAGGATCGAAAACGGAAGGTTCAAACAATGTGTTTTCCACAGCTTCTCTAGTTAAAATTTCGGAAGGAAGTTACGTTGTTGCCAGTTCATCTATGTCCTCGGATAGAGATTTGCCTGCTAACAAAGGTGACTTTGACTTCTGGGTTTACAAAATCTCCGCATCGCCAGTACAATCTGTAAATGATGTTTCCAAAAATAATTTCTCCGTGTATCCAAATCCAGTTGTGGATTTATTAACTATTAAATCAGATACAAAAATCACAAGCGTTGAGGTATATTCAGCAGATCAGAGATTAATTCTTACAGATAATAATATCAAGGACAACAAAGTATCTTTAAAATCTTTGTCAAAAGGTGTCTATGTAATCAAGATTGTTGATGAAAATAAAAATACGATTGCCAAAAAAGTAATCAAAGACTAATATAATTTTAAAGCTAAATCAAAACCGCTTCAGAATACTGAGGCGGTTTTTTTGTTTTTTATGAGAATATAATTCCAATTCAATTTTCAGGAGCCGGGAACCTGCTTTTCGTTGCAATTCCTCGCGCCTTGCTTTGCCCATCGCCTGCTGTGGGATTTCCACTACAATCAGGGCTATGGGTTTTCAATCCAAACACATTTCACATCCGATAGAATTTATTTTCATTTTTTGCCAATAAGTAAGCAAAGTTTTTCAAAGAAAAGCAATTGTTAATACTATCAAAATTTGAAAATTATTCTACTTTTTAAAATAGGAAAAAAATAGTGTATGTAAAGAGTCAGCTTCAAAAACTAATGTCAAAATGACAAAAAAAGACTCCAATGAAAATTGAAGTCTTATAATTTATTTAGCAATTCTAAGGTCAGAAATAATGATCTTGTAATGATCACAATCCTCGAAGCAGATGCCGTTCTCTCTCCAATAAGGATTTTTGGGCGTCAAAGTCAGAACTTTAAAGTGTTCGAGATTGGCCAAGATCTTCTGAAATTCTTCCAAACTTTCGGGATAGAAAACCAAGATGTCATCATCATCAAACTTAGACTCTGGCAAATTCCCATCCTGCGTGAACTCCAAGTGCCAATTCTCACCGGCTTTCCCAAGGAAAACACCATCATAACCATTATGGTCCTCAAACTTTCCAATCACTTCAAACTCCAAAACGGAAGTGTAGAAGTAGATCAGTTTCTCAAGATTCTGTGTATGTCGTGCGTATCGAAAAACCATTAGATTTGAATATTAAGATTAATGAAAGTAAAAATCATTCAGCTTTTCTTCAGCAAGCGTTTTCACAACATTCACCCAGCTTTGTTCCTCGTTCAGACAGGGAATGTAATCAAACCTTTCACCACCACCGTGAAGGAAGATCTCCTTACCTTCCACAGAGATCTCTTCCAAAGTTTCCAAACAGTCGGAAACAAAAGCAGGACAAACGATTGCCAGTTTTTTGATGCCTTTTTTGCCAAGACCTTCCAAAGTAGCGTCTGTGTAAGGTTCCATCCATTTGTCTTTGCCCAGTCTGGACTGGAAGGTGACCATCACTTTTTCTTTTGGCAATCCGAGTTTTTTGCACACCAATTCGGTTACTTTATAACATTGGTGTCTGTAGCAGAATTTGTGCGAAGGATTGTCTTCCTTTTGGCAACAAGTATTCATATTGCAAGTATTCGTGGGATCGGTTTTATAAATATGACGTTCCGGCACACCGTGGTATGAAAACTGGAGCAAATCGAAATCCGCAGGGAGTTTTTCCCTGATACTTTCAGCTAAAGCATTGATGTAGATCTCGCGGTCGTAGAATGGCTCCACATAATTGATCTTGATATCCGGAAAGAATTTCAGTCTCACTTCCTCAGCTTTGTCAATTACCGTTTCTGTGGTGCTCATCGCGTACTGCGGATAGAGCGGAAACAGAGTGATCTCGGTAATGCCTTTGTCCACCAACTCTTGGATTCCAGTTTTAATTGAAGGTTCAGCGTAACGCATTCCCAAACCAACCGGAACATCCACAATCTCCTGAAGTCTCTTTTGAAGATGTTTGGAGATCACGATCAAAGGTGAACCTTCGTCGGTCCAAACGGTTTTGTAAGCTTCGGCAGATTTCTTCGGACGGGTTTTCAGGATGATTCCCTGAACCAAAAGTGCGCGGAAGATCCAACGGTAATCGATGACTTTTTCGTCCATCAGGAACTCATCTAGATATTCTTTTACATCGTTTACGTCTGTCGATCTCGGAGATCCGAGGTTGACGAGAAGAATTCCTTTTTTGTTATTGGTTGTTGGTTGTT
>JAGNPP010000294.1 GCA_017989575.1 Chryseobacterium sp. | reverse complement strand
GTATCGGGTTACTGTCGTCTTTGCAATAAAACCCTTATTACAATGCTGACAAATACGCTCTATTTCTATGTTGCTACTCATTTCGCTCTATTTTATACCAAAGTGTACTAAAGTGTTTAAAGTTGTGTAAAAGTGACAACCAAAAAACCTAAAAAAATCGAATTTTCTTAAAAAATCCGTTCGAGGTACAACAAAGGTACAAATTTGTACCGATTATAGCAAAACAACGCAAAACAAACGTATATTTGTAAAAAAGAAAAAAACCCTATAAATAAGGCTTTAGCGTGTATCAATACAGGTTTTTTGAGGGTTTATTTTGTAGTGGTTACTTTCCGATACAAAACTTAGAAAAAATATTCCCCAAAACTTCGTCATTGCTAAACTCCCCAGAAATCTCCCCCAGATGTTCCAGCGCATTTCGCAACTCATAAGCCAAAAGCTCGGTTGTGATTTTAGAACTCACAGCCTCCTCCACTTTTTCTACCGATTCCAAAGATTTCTTCAAAGCTTCAAAATGGCGTTGATTGGTGATAATAACATTATTTTCTTCAGATTTCAATTGTTCAACAAACGAAGACAACTCGTTTTTCAGGTCCTGAATATTCTGATTCTCAACCGCCGAAATTTTTATAAAATCAAAATCAGAATCAATCTCCTTTCGGAAAGATTCTTCTACAAGTTCATATTTTGTAGGAAGCACTTCATCTATTTTGGTTGCACAGATAATTAGTTTTAAATCCTCTCTCAACAAAGGTTTCAAGATTTCAAAATCTTCAGAAAAATCTTCTGTCGAAGCATCAGCCAAATAAACCAAAACGTCCGCAGAATCTACTTTTTCCTTAGCCTTTTTCACGCCAATTGCCTCAATCTCATCCACAGTTTCACGCAAACCTGCTGTATCAATCAGTCGGAAAGCATTTCCTTTGATGTGCAAAATCTCCTCAATCGTATCACGCGTCGTCCCCGCAATATTGCTCACAATTGCTCTCTCTTCTTTCAGCAAAGCGTTTAGCAATGTAGATTTTCCGGCATTTGGTTTCCCGATAATCGCAACCGCAGTTCCATTTTTAATCGCATTGCCATATTGAAAACTGTCAATCAAAGAACTCAATTTCACTTCAATTTTATTGAGCAATTGATTCAAAGCCGAGCGATCCGCAAATTCCACATCTTCCTCAGCAAAATCCAATTCCAATTCTATCAACGAAGTAAAATTCAAAAGATCATTACGAAGAACCGAAATCTCCTGCGAAATCCCACCTTTCAGCTGATTCAGAGCCACTTTTCTGGACGCTTCGTTGTCAGATGCAATCAGGTCAGCAATAGATTCTGCTTGGCTCAGGTCAATCCTTCCGTTCATAAAAGCGCGCATCGTAAACTCACCGGCCTTCGCCATTCTCGCACCATTTTTGATCAAAACTTCCAGGATTCTCTTGGCAATGTAAGGCGATCCGTGAAACGAAATCTCCACAGAATTTTCCGTCGTAAACGTCCTTGGCGCGTGGAAAACCGATAGCATCACTTCATCTATCACCTCATTTTCTTCCTTTATGAAACCGTAATGCACAGTATGAGAATCTACTTTTTCAAGGTTTTTGCCCTCAAAAATTTGGTTCACAATTTCAAAAGATTTCTCGCCGGAAATCCTGATAATCCCAATTGCTCCTATTCCGTTTGCCGTGGCCAATGCACAGATTGTGTCCTGATTCATCCCGCAAAATTACGAAATTTAACACACTCCCAAACATTCGAACCCTCAAACTCTATCACCCATTGTTAGGAGCCGGGAACCTGCTGTCCACTATATCTTTTTTGTCATTGCGAACGACGAGAGTTTATCTTGATTGAGGTTTACTTCGCAATGCCAAAAAAGGATGCCGTTCCCATCAGGGCTATGGGTTTTCTTATCCAATCAACTATTCATTTTCATTTATAAAGTTTCCTTTTAATCACAAAAAAAGCCATACACAAAAATGCGTACGGCTTCTTACTAACAATTTTAAACATTTTATCTATTATCTATCTTCACACTCACAGGCATTACGTAAGTTGTCGCCATCATTTTAGAATTTATTTTATCCGCATCCACTTTGTAGATGAGGCTAGCCAAAACATTCTCAAGTTCTTTGCTCACGTTTTTGCAATCGCCATTTGCGTGGATATTGGTAATCTTTCCATTCTCCGCAACACTGAATCTCACATCAGAATTAACAATCCCTTCCTTATATTCCGAAGCCGTAAAATCAAAATTATCTTTTACCAATTTCCTAAGTTCCCCGAAACCATCGCCAGAACTAAGAACCACTTCCTGTATATTTTTCTCAGATTCCTGAGCCTGAGCTACACTGAACAATCCTGCAAATACAAATATTGATAATGCAACCATTTTACTCATCATTTTCATTTCCATAATCAATTGATTTTAAGTGAATAATTATCTTATTAAAAGACAAAGTTACAACATTTTAATATTACGTTCATATTAAATTAACATTGAAAAGTAAAATTTAATTTTGGACTTCAAAACAAAAATTCCAAGACATTTTCACATCTTGAAATTTTGAGTAGTTTATTTTTTGAAAATCATTTGTTTTGTCCTGGCGCAAAAGGTTTGGCAGATTTGGTTCCGAAAACTTTTTTAGCTTGTCCCGGTGGCATTGGTTTCGCTCCGTGTCTTGGGTGCTTTGGTGGTTTTGGCGGTGCAACGCAAGAAAAACTAAGCAGGAAAACACCAGTTGCTAAATAAATTTTTAAAGATTTCATAACTTTTATTTTTATGAGTAATGACAAAATTGATACCATTTGAAATTGAATAGATGAAGTAACTAATTCAATATTTGTTTTTTCTAATGATAATCGATAAATTTGATTCTTATTGAATTTAAAAATTACAAAATGTCCATCACCAACGAGTCAGAATTAATCGGAATGCAAAAGGCCAGCGAAGCTGTAGCTTACGCTTTGAAGGAAATGAGAAACTTCGCCAAAGCGGGAATTTCCACCAAGGAATTGGATGATTTCGGAGGGAAAATATTGGAAGAAATGGGCGCCAAATCTGCTCCGTATTTGACTTATGGATTTCCTGGTTACACTTGTATCAGCGTGAACAATGAATTTTGCCACGGGATTCCGTCTGAGAAAACGATTTTGAAAGAAGGCGATTTGATTAACATTGATGTTTCTGCAGAACTGGATGGGTTTTGGTCAGACAATGGCGGTTCGTTTGTGATTGGCGAAGATATCAACCACCATCAAAAGCTGATTGACGCTTCTAAAGAAATTCTTCAAAAAGCAATCTCAAACATCAAAGGTGGCGTGAAAATCTCGGACATCGGCCATCTGATGGAAACCGAAGCTAAAAAACGAGGTTACAAAGTCATCAAAAATCTGACTGGTCACGGCGTTGGCAGAAGTCTGCACGAAGAACCACACGAAATTGCAAATTACCGAGATAGATTTAATACGCAGAGATTCAAGAAAAATTCTGTCGTGGCGATTGAGACTTTTATCTCCACAACTTCCACGATTGCGGACACACAAAAAGACGGCTGGACAATGGT
>JAGNPP010000295.1 GCA_017989575.1 Chryseobacterium sp. | reverse complement strand
ATGCGAGGCTCGGATCCAAATGGCGCAGTCTATTGGCTCGCAAGAATGTTGGTTGGTGGCGAAGACATCAAATTCATCGCCCGAAGAATGATGATTTTGGCTGCGGAAGACATCGGTTTGGCAAATCCAAATGCTCTCGTAATGGCTAATAATTGTTTCCAGGCTATCAATGTCATTGGAAATCCGGAAGCTAGAATTATTCTAAGTGAAACCGCAGTTTACCTTGCCGTTTCTCCGAAAAGCAATTCGACATATAATGCGATTAATGAAGCAATGGCTTTCGTCAAAAAAACCGGAAATCTCCCTGTTCCACTCCATCTCAGAAATGCGCCGACCAAACTGATGAAAGATTTGGACTACGGAAAAGATTACCAATACGCCCATTCTTACGAAGGAAATTTTGTGGATTTGGAATTTTTGCCAGACGAAATCAAGGGAACTGCATTTTATGAACCGGCTAACAACTCAACGGAGAAAAAAATCAAGGAACAACTTAAAGATAAATGGGGCGACAAATATGACTAAACATCGTGGTTACGTTAAATAATCCTAAATATTTATTTTTAACAGATTAATTCAGATTGCTTTTAATATATTTGCCACAGACTTATAATTTATGGAATACCAAAGCTGGAAAGACTTATTGAACCCCGAATTTTACATCCATTTGGGTGGATTTTGGCTCATTTTATTCATCATTTTTGCAGAAACAGGACTCTTTGTCGGTTTCTTTTTGCCCGGCGACAGCTTGCTTTTCATCTCCGGAATTTATGCCGTTTCGATTATTGACACTACTTTTGGTTCCACAGGATCAGATTTTCTGGATACAACCATTTTGGCAACAGCCGTAGCCATTGCTGCAATCATTGGAAACGAAATCGGTTACTGGTTTGGCTACAAAAGCGGACCAATTTTGTACGAGAGAAAAGACACTTTCCTTTTCAAGAAAAAATATCTTTTCAAAGCGCACGATTTCTTCGAAGAGCACGGCGCAGTTGCCGTTATTCTTTCCAGATTTCTTCCGATTGTGAGAACCTTCTCTCCTATCGTTGCAGGAATTGTGAAGATGGACAAACCAAAATTCTTCCTCTACAATGTTGTTGGTGCCGTACTTTGGTCATTCAGTATGATTTTCGCAGGACATTATCTCGACAAATTATTTATGGACCAATTCGGAATAGATTTGAAGAAAAAACTAGAAATCATCATTCTGATTATCGTTTTGGTGACTACACTTCCAATTATCATCAAATTCTTTTTCACAAAAGATAAAGAAAGACCAACGCAGGAATAATTTTTGATTACAATATAAAAATAACATATAAACCGGAGATGTATTTCCGGTTTTTGTATTTTAAAAAAGTAGAAGTTGGGCAGCTATTTCCGTCCTCCATTCCCGCTATTTTTTGCAGCAACTAAACCAGCCACAAAAAATGAGCTCCATTCAGGCCGGGCTGCGGGTTTCTGCATAATTAGAAACATCCAAAATCAAATTGAAGCTAAAATCAAAATAAGAAATGAAAGTATTCATCAACAAAAGAATTCCAGACAATGGGATTCAGATTTTGAAAGACGGAAATTTAGATATCATTTTCCCGGAAACAGAACATCCAACCCACGAAGAATGGCTGGAAAGCTGCCAACAAGCAGACATCATCCTAAGCGTCGGCGGCAAAAACAAATATGACAAAGACTTTTTCGACGCTTGCCCGAATGTCAAAGCCATCGCTCTATTCTCCGTAGGTTTCGACCAGGTTGACATCGCCGAAGCCACAAAAAGAAAAGTAGCAGTCGGAAACACGCCAGACGTTTTGAGCCGAGCCACTTCTGACGTCGCATTTCTACTAATGCAAATGGTTTCACGCCGAGCGAGTTACAATATCGATAAAGTAAAATCTGGAAACTGGAATGAGTTTGATGCTTTGGAAGAATTGGGACAAGAACTTTATGGCAAAACACTCGGCGTTTTAGGTTTGGGAAGAATCGGTTTTGAAATGGCTGAAAAATGCAAATCGGCTTTCGGGATGGATATCATTTATCACAACAGAAGCCATAACGAAGAAGCTGAAAAAGAACTCGACGCCAAATATGTTTCGTTTGATGAGCTCGTTCAGAATTCAGACGTCATTACAATTCACGCGAATTTCACTCCAGAACAAGCGGATATTTTCAACAAGTCAACATTCGAAAAAATGAAACCTAATTTGATCTTCATCAACACAGCGAGAGGTGGATTTCACAATGAGAAAGATTTGTTCGAAGCTTTGATATCAGGGAAAATTTGGGGCGCAGGCTTAGATGTTACCAATCCGGAACCGATGCAAAAAGACAGTCCTTTGTTGGAACTTTCAAATGTTTGTGTTCTGCCACACATCGGTTCTGCGACACTGGAAGCAAGAAGCGGAATGTCAAAACTGGCGTCGGAAAACGTAGTCGCTTTTGCAAAAGGCGAGAAAATGCCAACCTGCGTGAATCCTGAAGTTTATAATTAATTTCATCAAAAATTAAAATTACTTTTCACCTTGGAATCATATTTGTCTATCAGTATTTAACCAAAATAAAATATTATGACACCAAAAGATAACATTGAAAAAAATTTGGAAGATTTGGATTACAATCCAGGTGAAGACATTTTCAACAGAGAAAAACACATTCCGCTGGATGGCGACGGAAATCCCATCAGAGATGCAAGTCAGGTGAATGACGAAATGCCTTTCGGACTCGATGTTCCAGGCGCTGAAGACGACGATAATTTTGAACAGGTTACCAATCAATTGCCTGACGAAGAAAATAATTACTACAGCACCAGCGATAATGAAGACGACCACGAAGAAGAAAACGATGACATCCTAGAATAACAAACAAGCTTACCAAATTGGTAAGCTTTTATTTTTTAGTTTAGATCTTTAAATATTCTGGAAGGTTTTTTATTTTCATCAATTGCTACCAAAGTGAAATCTCCGGAAACAGCTTTCTCACGAACATCTCTGTACATTTCTTCCACAAAAATCTCAACATTCACTTTTACGCTGGTGTTTCCGACGTATTTTATTCTTCCCACAAGTTCGACAATTGTATCTGCAGGAATTGGTTTTTTGAAATCGATTCGGTCGCAACTTACCGTCACGAAGGATTTTCTGGCAAATCTTGTTGCGGTCATAAATGCCACTTCATCCATCATTTCCATTACTTTTCCGCCAAACATCGTGTTGTGATGATTGGTTGTATTTGGGAAAACGACTTTGAAAACACGCGTTTCCGATTGCTGAATTTGGGTTTCGTAATTCATTTCTTGATAGCTTTAAAGTTGTGGACTGGAATCGTTTTTTGAAGTTGCAAATATAAGTGATAGATATTGTTCTATGAAATTTACTAAATTAGATTCCAATAAAAACGACTGTCCCAAAAATTGATTTTATTGAATTGAAAATTCCCCTCCTCTGGAGGGGCGACTAAAATTCGAAGAATTTTTGACGGGGTGGTCACTCAAAAACACACAAATGAATGAAATCCAAACCCAAATCAACGGAATTCCCATCCGTAGGAACTTTGTAGAAAAT
>JAGNPP010000293.1 GCA_017989575.1 Chryseobacterium sp. | reverse complement strand
GCTGTCAAAGGGTTTTCAAAAATCCCCAGAATGTTGAGATAAGAAATTTCTTTGGCGAAAGACTCTACGAGGTCTCTTCCAAGTGGTTCGTCATCGATAATGATGCAATTTATTTTTTCCATTATTTGATTAAATTGATTGTTAAATGCACTCTGAAAACATTTTGTGGACTAAGAATTTCCAAATGAAAATCTTTTGGATATATCAACTGGAGCCGTTTTCTTACATTTTCCATTCCGATTCCGCCAGGAATATTTTTGTTTTTATTTTCTTCAAAATCATTCTCTATCACAAAAATAAACTTTCCGTTTTCAATTTTTATTTTAAGATTTAAAAAAGCTGACTCTTTTGATTTTAAACCATATTTAAAAGCATTTTCAATGAAAGTAAAAGTCAAAAGCGGAGCAATCATTAAACCTTTACAATCTCTTTCAGTAGGAAATTCGCAATGAATTTTCTTACCAGCAGAGTAACGCATTTTTTCGAGCTCGAAATAGTTTTTAACAAATTCTACTTCTTTCCACAATTCTACTTTTTCGCTGTTCGATTCGTACAAAGTATAACTCATCGTGTCGGAAAGGTTGAGAATCACTTCAGGAACCGCATTGTCTTTCTTAAGGCTCAAACTGTATAAATTATTCAACGTATTAAATAGAAAATGTGGATTGAGCTGAGATTTCAAAAAATCTTTTTCAATATTGATATTTTGAATTTCCAGCAGATTTTTTTGATTTTGAATCTTAATGGTTCGGCTGTAAAGTTTAGAAATTTCAAATAAAATTTTAACAAAAAAGAAAGGCGACAAAAGCGAAATGAAGATTATCGCCTGAGAAATTATTCTACTAAAAGAAATGGCTTCCCAAAAAGTTTGGCTTGCACTTGCCGTAATCACACCTTTCAATTCTCCATCTAAAATTTCAAATCCAAGATTGTGATAAATAATAGAAAAAAGATAAGTAGAAAGCAACCAAACAATTACAAATAAAGGGAAACTGATAATCAAATAAAAGGTTGCAAACCCGAATGATAGTTTTAGAATTTTTGGCAGAAGCAGATAGAAGAAAATATAGAAAACAATCATATTGACAACGCACATCCGAAGTGTCAGGATGAAACTGTTGAAATACGTGAGTTGATATGCTAATCTGTAACTTAAGAATAACAAAAAAGCAAAACTCAACCACATTAAAGAATGAAACATCAATCTTTTTTGTTTGGTGTAAAATTGTTCAAAATCAAATTCACCGATGCGTTGGGTAAAATAATTTGAAGATATTTTTTGCATAATTTTTAATTGAAAAACAGCTCCAAAGATAGTTTTTTGAAGCTGTATGATTAATGGTTTCTACAAAATTCTAATAATTGCGTTCATAGTATTGATGGCGTTATGTCCAAGAATTGGAAAAATAAGATTCCCTGAAAGTTTACGCAAAATCCCGACACTAAGAGAGGAAATAACCGTTAAGTAAAGAATTGTAATGATGTCAAACTTAAATTCATAATTTTCTGTAAGCATCACACCGTGCGCTTCTGCAAAAAGTATGGTGATAATGACAAATCCCCAACCGAATTTAACGCCTTTGAAGTCCCATTTCGGTTCGAAAGCTTTGTCTAAAAGCCAAAATAAAATTCCTCTGAAAACCAATTCCTCAGTCACACCAGGCATTGTCATTTGAAAAGCAAAAATTTCTAAATCGAAATCACCGCCTTTCGGAAACCAAATCATTTTGAATATAAAATCGAAAGCTAAAAATACAATAAAAATTAAAATCCCGGATTTCATCTGACTTTTTGAGTTCGTTTTCGTGGTAAATCCAATTTCTTCTCTATCTTTTTTTGAAACAGAAAAAACAACAATCAGAGCAAAACACAAACTCAAAATTTTGCCAATCCAAGCGAATTTTAATCCTAAAAAATCCAAATCAAAATAGAGTTTCGACAAATGCTGAATGTAAGAATCGATTAAAAAATAAAGGACGAACAATCCTAAATATTTTAGATTGACCTTTTCTGACCTAAAAATGGCTAAAGCAATGAATGGAACGATGATAAGAATCCAAATAAGTGGTGTAAATAATGACATAACTTTTAATTTTTTATCAAAATTATCGTACGTTGCTACGCTTTGAAAACTTTACCGATAGAAATACTCTTTTTGCCGACGAAATAAAAACCTCTTTTAAATTTAATTACATTTCCTTATTTTTACTAAAACACAAATTCTATGAAATCTCCATTAGAAATTCTCCAGCAATATTTCGGCTACGAAAATTTCCGCCTCGAGCAAGCAAACGCTGTTAAAAATGTAATTTCGAAAAAAGACACGTTTGTTTTGATGCCAACTGGCGGTGGGAAATCCCTTTGCTATCAGGTTCCGGCGTTGGTTTTAGAAGGAACTACCATCGTGATTTCTCCGTTGATTGCTTTGATGAAAGACCAGGTTGATGCGTTGCGCGTGAACGGAATTTCTGCTGCGTACATCAATTCTTCGATGAGTGTTTATGAGCAAAATGATACTTTTAATCAATTAAAAAACGGTCAGCTCAAACTTTTATACGTTGCGCCCGAAAAACTGAGTGCAGATAATGGCGCGTTTTTAAAATTATTGAATGACGTCAATATCTCTTTATTTGCGGTAGATGAAGCGCATTGTGTTTCGCATTGGGGTCACGATTTCCGTCCGGATTATTTGTTTTTGAATGGAATTAAAAAGCAATTTCCAAACATTCCAATCATCGCTTTGACGGCAAGTGCAGACGAAATTACGAGGAAAGACATCATCAAACAATTGAATCTCCAAGAGCCTTTGGTTTTGGTTTCTTCCTTTGACAGAGCCAATATCAAATATTTTGTTCAGCCGAAACAATCTGTCCTTAAAAATATCATTCAATATCTCAATGAACATCCGAACGATTCTGGAATTATCTACTGTTTATCGAGAAAAGGAACGGAAGAAATGTCTAATAATCTGAGAGAAAACGGCATCAACTCCGCATTTTATCACGCAGGAATTTCTTCGGTCGAACGTGCGAAAGTTCAGGAAGATTTTTTAAAGGACAAAACTCGGGTAATGGTGGCTACGATTGCCTTTGGAATGGGAATCGACAAGAGTAATGTCCGTTTTGTGATGCACGCAGATTTGCCCAAAAATATTGAAAGTTATTATCAGGAAACAGGAAGAGCCGGACGAGATGGTTTGCCGAGTGAAGCGATTTTATTTTACTCTTACGGTGATGTGATAAAATTGAGGAATTTTGCAATGGTAGAAGGCAATGAAGAGCAATCTGACTTGATGTTGCAAAAGCTGAAACAAATGTCAGACTTTGCAGAAATGCAAAAATGCCGAAGACAATATTTGATGGAATACTTCGGAGAAAAGCACGAAGGCAATTGCAATTCCTGCGATTTTTGTCTCAGCGATTTCGAAACTTTTGATGCAACCGTAGATGCTCAAAAATTATTGAGCGCAGTTTACAGATTGAAAGAACGATACGGAAAAAATTTAATTATTGATTTTCTGAGAGGTTCAAAAAGTGTGAAAATTACAGATTTTATGCGCAGTTTGCCTACT
>JAGNPP010000064.1 GCA_017989575.1 Chryseobacterium sp. | reverse complement strand
GGATTGTTGACTGTTGATGATGTTTGCTCAGGTCTCAAATTTCTCAAAGTTTTTGCATTTGCGGTTTCGGTAAAACTCCAATTTCTTGGGACCGTTGTTTGATTTGCCATACCAGGCACGTTTATAGGAATCACTGTTGCACTATCATAAATATGAATAGTTTTGCTGTCCTGCCCGTAATACTCAGGGTTTTGGCTCATTAGCACAAATGCACTCATAGCACCGGTAATTTTCCATACAGATGGCGTTTCTCCAACTTTGGTCCACCATGCATCTGATCCTGGATGCACAGAAGCATTGCTAAGCGCAATAATGACAGCTCCCGAGTTTGCCGGATATCCGAATTTGGCACTCAGATCTCTGGTCACATTTTGATTTTTTGCTCCTAATGCCAACCCGAAATCTGATGGAACAATATTTGCTAAACCGCCTCCTGAGTAAACAGCAAACATATCATTGATCGTATTGCTACATTCCGCAGTGTCTAGAATCCCATCATTATCATCATCTACATCGCAGTAATCTGAGATGCCATCACCATCAGAATCCGGATTGGTGTCTGATATGGCACAAGGATCTACAATGTCTGCCAAACCAAAATTGAGGTTACATCTGCTGTCAAATCCTCGCATTGCGATAGGATAAGCGGTTGCAGGAGCAACAGGCAATGTCTGGAACTTATTGATCGGAATCGGTTGTGCCAATTGTGCAATGTAATTTACTGTTGCTATAGACTGGACTCGTACATTATCTACATAGATAAAATCATCTTGAATCCCGCTAGTTGTAAAACGAATCGTCATTCCCGCTCCTACCAAAGTAGATGGAATATTATAACTCTTTGTAGATGAGTTCAAGCTATTGATACTCTGCAATGAGCCTAGTTCTGTCCAAGGTCCTGTAGCCGTAGGCCCAGCTTGAATCACTAATCTTTCAGTAGCAAGTCCCTCAAGTCCTTCCCCTCTGTAATCAAATGTTAAGATGGCATTATTTGTAGCTCCGGTGACAGTTCTTCTTATTGATCTTGTCGCATCTCCGGTAAAACGAAGCTGTCCGGATACAATTTGAACATTACCAGTTGTAGCAGAGGTAGTACCATCACCTTCTTCTACCCAACCTGAAGCCCAACCTGTTCCTGCAGTGTAACTTACAGTTGCAAAATCGTGAGTCGCTTGTGTTGTGGGAGCTGGCGTATCTACTTGGAACAAATAATTCCCGTTTGATTCCGACATTTTTGTTTGGATTGGAGTTGTCTCAGATGCGTCCAAAATACCATTACCATTTGTATCTCTGTATAGATTCACGGTATGCTGATAACCATCTTCGGTTGAATCCAATACCGAATTATAATTTTCATCTGTAAATACTTTACCAGAAATAGTATGTTTCCACTCTACATTATAACATCCAACGACTATTGTAACCACTGCCGTATCACACAATGATCTGTCAGCATTACAGATTTGGTATGTAAGAGTATCTGTACCTGCGAATCCTGGATTTGGTGTGTAAACGATAGTTCCATTTGGATTTACTGTATAGGTTCCGTTTAAAGGATCTGTAACAACCGTTAATTGCGATGGATCCAAAACTCCGATATCATTATTTAAAACCGATATTGTAACAGGTGTGTCAGGAAAAGTAACACTGCTATCATCATACGCCTCTAGGATTTGATTCATACATTCTGGTGTAAGGGCATAGCCTACATCCATTCCCGGATTTGCTGCAGGAGCTGTACCAGAGTACTGCCCGCAAACACCGGATATCTTAGTCCCATCACAAGTATAAACAGACATCCCTGTCTGATCTCCGTCATTTGGATCAAGAATTCGTAATGATTGTAAAGCACTCACAGGGTATGCAATGTCATATTTCAACCCGCAAGGACTGGTGCTACCTGTTGTACCTTTAACCTGTCCGTTGTATTTTACATACACGGTAGTAGCATTAGGTGTTGTCACCCATACTGGATTATAATTCTGACTCGGACTTTGAGTTGTTCCGTAGCGCCCTGGTGCCCGGCAGTAGATACCATGCTGCTAAGCTGCTCTTCTGGCACCATACTAAATGCCCAATCAAATCCCCCTGCATGAGCTCCTAAACCTGTGCTTACTGTAGATTGTGCCACATCGATAACAGTTACAGCAGTAAAGCTTTGCCCGCTGGCACTTTTGAATCTATAAGCTGCTGTATCATTAAGCTTTAGTGAGTTATATCCATTAGCAGGAATCACAACGTTGCCTGTGGTACCAAGTCCACTTTGCCAATTGACTGTTATAGGAGTACTAAGAGAATTTGCAAATACTGCATAAGTTGGAACACCGTCTACAGCATCCTCGATAGTATGCGGCGCCGTATGAACTGGTGAAAAATAGGTGTTACCATAATATTTTGCAGGTAAAAAAGGAATATTTCTTGTCCCAAAATTAAATAAATCCCCAAAAATAAGATCTACTCCCACAGGATTGTTTGAAGTGATGATTGCGCCGGATTTAATATCAGTTGTACCATTTTTGTTAGGGGGCAAAGTAACTCCTGTTTGATTATCATTCGCAGGAGGCGTACCTGGTTCGGTCTCATTACCGTCATAAAACCAAACTTGTCCTTCGGAAAGTACCGGAGACTGAACGTTACCACCTGCTACATTAGGACCATTATAATCTAATTTTACGACAGTTCCGTTTTTTAGAGGCTCTTACAAAAACGCCTACATAATTAAAAACAGTGGTAAACTGAGTAGGATTTTGCAAGTTATAAATATCTTCCCCAAAAGGAATAACGTATAGATTACCAAATTTGGACACATCCACCACACTGCTTTTCAAGCTTTGCAGAGGCATCAATGGCGTCGTTGTAGAACCAGCATCACTTACAACTTTAACGAGGGTAATTGGACTGGTTGTATATAATTTGTCACGGCCATCGTATTGAATAGAGGAATTAGACGTTGTGTCTCCACCACCCGTTCGATAGGCAAATGTTGACTCTATAGTGATGATTGCTCCTTCTGGTAATGTATCTGAGGGATAGCCTGGAGCCACTCCATTGCTAAGGTTTCCGTCGCCCCAAACTTGTGTTGTAGCTTGTGTTTTTGCCCCAGCAGTAGCTTCAAAACCGTCCTCCCAATGGTCGTAGTAAATTACGGTACCAGCAGTGTTGGTCTTGATACTCAAAATGTTTTGGGCTTGCAGAGTATGAGCCGTACTACTGGTTGCACTTCGCAGTGCCTTTCTCAACTGTGTCGTATTTTCTGGGAAAGGAACGTAATAAGTATGCGGAAGTCCAGCATTGGAACAAGCGCTTAGTCCATCGCCAATAATCCTTACAGTCACAGTGGCATCAGAACATTCGCCTGCTGGCGCATTGCACACCCTGTAGGTAAATGTGTCTATGCCAGAAAAATTACCATTCGGAAGATAAGTCAATTCACCTCCGGATCCTATTTGCACAATACCATTTGCTGGTTGCGTCACAAGCGTTAAGGTTGAAGCATTGGGGCTACAAAGGTCATTCGTCAAAACATTAAAAGTCAAAGGAATACCTGTTTCTCCTGTCGCCTCATCTGCTATAGCAAATACCCTTCTAGAATTAACTATAAAAGTCGCAGAAGCCGTAGTACTACATCCGGATGCTAAAGCAGTGATTGTAGAAGTTCCGCTCCAATTAGCGTCATAGGTTACTCTTCCTGTAGCTGGAACAATTGTTGGTTGTGTGCCTGTCCCACTATTACTAATACTGTAAGTAATACTTTGGGCACCAGAAGCAGTAGCTATGTAATCTACAAATCCCGCAGCGGTACATCGACTATTTGAATTAGATCCAAAGACTGGCGTACCAACCTGTGGTCCTGTAGTTACTGGATGTGTAGCCGTTTTTGGTCCTTTACAACCTTGTGCAGTAGCAGTTATTATACTTGTTCCTGACCAATTTGCTGCATACGTTACGGCTCAGGTAGAAGCGTTAATCAAAGGCTGAGTACCTGTTCCTGAATTGGAAATACTATAAGTCATACCTGTCGCACCCGCAGAATTGGCGGTATATGTGGTGCCAATGGTTCCGGGACATCTGTTGCTAGATGCGCCTAAAACAAATACCGGAGAAGGAATCTCTGGCGAACAAATTGTGTATGTCACCACTAGTTCTGCGGCTCTGCTTGCGCTTTCATTATAAGCATAAGCTTTTCGATAATTTGAATTTCCGCTTATGTCTTGAATGATAATACTGATATTATTACCACTTGCCCAACCTCCGCGATTTACAATTTGTTGTATTACAGATTTGATGTCAGGCGTGTTATAAGTGTTGCTGCTGCTCCAAGATGAAAGAGACCAGTCCACTGCGACAGTCTTTGGAAGATTGGTAAGATGATAGGTAGCATTAGAAAATGCAGTACCACTATTGGTATCATGTCCAGATATTCTCAAAGAAACTGAACCACTTGACGAGCCATCTGCCGTAAAACGAACATAAGCATTTGTGATCGTGGCTCCTTGTGGAATACTTAAGCCTCTGAAAAGAAGACCTACCGTTTGATTTCTTTGATTGTCAAAATCATCGTATCCAAGTTCAAGATCAGAACTATCAAAGTACATTTTGCCGGACAACGCCTGCTCCACATCATCATTAGCCAACGCAATTCTGTTGGTGACAGTAGTTTGAGCGAAAACCTGCGTAATGTTAAAAGCTGAAAATATTATAATAAATATGAGTAGCCTAATATTAAAAAAGAAAATATAATGTTTTTTCATTTTTTTTAAGTTTAAATAATAGAAAATTCTTTCTTACAGTAGCTTTAACTGCAAAAAGAAAGGAATGAAATAAAAATATTTGTGTTTTTTTAGGCGTGAACAGGAGGTGCTCTTCCGGAAATAAAGTTCTGGTATTCAGCTGCAACACCTTGATAACAAATCAAATAACTCTTCTGTTCTAATTTTTTAAATATTAGATCACCGGCAATTGTAATCGGTTTAATAAAAAATTTAGAATGAGAATCTGTTGAAGGAACAACAGCTTTTATAAACGATTCGTTTGTGGAATAAAGAAGGTCTGTCTTGTTGGAAGGATAGTAATATTCAGTCGGCGGTTCGGGATTTTTGGCTACAGTTTTTGTAGGAAGAGATTTATTTAGAACTTTCTTAGGCGTGACTGTCTTGGCTATTTTCTGAATTTTGGTTTTGGAATCTGGAGATTGTACGATGACGATTTTTTCATCAATCGTATTGTCCAAATTAATAAGCGTTGTTCCAGATGTGACGTATATTTTTTCCTCAGATTCAACACTGTCTTTTTGATCTACAATGATAGAATCTAAAACAAGTATTTCCGCCTCTAAACCAAAATTTGGTTTCGTTTCAATACCAACGTGCGCAAAAACAATATGAGATAAAATGAAAAACAAAATCCCAAACACTTTTCTCATATCAAGAAAAATGTTTGGTCTAATGTCTTTCAAAATTTGTGTTCTTGCCATCATTGCGATATTTGAAAAAATATAAATTTACTTTTTCAATGAGACAAAGGAACAAAATTAAACTTCATAGTATAAAACAATTGAGTCCCAACAGACACCCTTTTACCTTAAAAAGCTAATAATCAGAGTATTAAAATAATTTACCAAAATTAACATAAGATAATTTTAGGTATAATTCTCATTCATGCGGTTGTTTCGACATTTACGTAAAATTGAAAATAATTCTACTTTAATGGATTATTTTTGAGAATTTAACATCCAAATAGACAATCAAAAAACACAAAAAAGCCTCCAAAATTTAATTTGAAGGCCTTGAAAATTTTAAATTAATAAAATTATTTCTTGATAAATTTCTCTTGATAAACCGCTTTTTCTGTTACCACTTTTAGGATGTAATTTCCTTTTTGAAGTGCATTCACATCAACTTGTCCGTTATTGATTTTAGCATTAATTTGTCTTCCAGAAATATCAAAAATTGAAACTTCAACCACTCTGTCCTGCGTCTTGATATTCAAAATATCGGCTGTTGGATTTGGATAAATGCTGAGTTGCAATTTCTTGATTTCAGCCGTTGCTAATGATGAGGAACTTACAGAAATGGTCTTCTCCACCACTCTACCATTAGAATTAAAACTGATAACCACATTCGCAGTTCCCGCATTGATTGGCGTCAGAACCAACTCGTCATTGGAATTGATTTCAGCTTGGATTGCCGAAGTGTTACTATTTGATTTGATAGATTTTACAATTGCCAGCGAAAGATTGTCATCATCAGAAACCAGATTCTTCAAATCGATAGTTGCAACGCCTGTCAGAAAAGTTTCTGTTGGAAACGCTGAATTGACGATTGGCGAATTCACATCTGGGAAAACCGGCATCGATTGATACCAACCATTTCCAAGTGTCAATAAGGATTGCTGAACTTTTTCTTTGTTAAATCTAATGATTCGGTCCGTGTAATAAAACTCGTTTGGCGTAATGATAAAATCCTGAGTTTGTGGATTGATACGGATACCAGCACCATAGATATCGCCGGCTGAACTTGGAACCGTCAGATAATTTTCGTCAAAACTTTTGGAAGTCACATCAAACTTCACCAAAGTATTACTCGTTGACCAACCATCAATCGGGAAAAAGTAAAGTGAATTTTCGTGAATACTTGCAGTGAAAGGTCCAGCATTCCAAGCGCCCCAAGTTCCGTCGTACTTTTTCGTAGGAATTGCATAGTTGGTTTGCGCAAATGTCGTAGAATTAATATTCACCAATTGATCGCTTTTGATAGCCCAAACACTGCCATCTTTCGCCTGAACAATAGAATTAAACGAGCCAGAAATCGTCTGAACAATCTGATGCGTTTTAGGATTAATGACATAGATTCCCAAATCTTGCTTGATGGCAAAAACGTATTGCGACGTGCGAATCATATTTCCAATTTGGTTCAAAGTTTTGTACGGATCCGGACTTGCATCCACAACCACATCTGTTCCAGATATCAAAGCGCCAATCGTCAAATTTTCTATATCAAAAAGATAGATGCCGTTGGATGTTCCGATGTAGCCGGTTTTCTCGTCCACGCCAAGGAAAGAACGACCATCTTTTCCATCAATCTCATTGAAACCTTTGAGTTTTTTAAGTGTCACAGCGTCTGCAACCACCAATCTTCCACCTGCTGAATAAGTTGCGTCATTGTCACTTGCTTGTTTGGAAACCACGAAAAGCTTTCCACCATAGACAGTTCCAAATTGCGCCGTCGCACCAAAAGCACCATTGCTATTTTCCGTTGCGTAAGGACGATAAATGATTTCATCCGAATTGGTTACAAAGTTCAAAGAGCCATTCGCAGAACCGAACTGACCTTCATTAATCATAAAATACCCGTTGGTATAATTCTGTGCCTGACCCCAAATCCCGAATGCAATTGCCGAGAATAAATAGAATTTTTTCATAAGTTTTACTAAAAATATTTATTGTTATTTATTTTAAAAAGAGATTGTAAGCGCCAGCCACTTCGGTAGAAATTTCTCCCAGCCAGCCAGCTTCTTGATTGGTTGCGGTGTAAACTTTCACGAAATCGATTCCGGGAAGTTGAACGTACTTTCCGTTTTTGTCTACCGCCCAAGAAATATCTATGTTGGAAGCTTCGTCGCTGTTTGGTGCGTTGTCTGCATAGCCGAAAGCGTAAGATTTCCCAACCCAGAAAGTTCCCGCGCCACTTTGGTCAACATAATTATCAGCAATCTTAGTTCCTGACAATGTATAACTTACAGTAGAAAACCAAAGCGGATAATAACTTTGCGTGTTGAATGAGTTCTTGGTTTTAAATCCACTATTTCCTTGATTATCTTCCCACTTCACGTGCTCTATGTCCAACTGCCAAGATGCGCTTCCTTTCACAGGAATATGATTATCAGCCTGTTTGTGATATTTGATGGCATAATTCTTTATGGTTGAATCTTTGAAATACTCGCTTCCTGCGATTTCGTACCATTCATCTGCATCGGGTTTTCCGTTTTTATTTTTGTCATAAGCCACCATTATGATTCCAGGTTCGCAGTTTCCGGTGCGTTCCGGTCCAGTTCCATTTGCCCAAAAAGCATTTCCAAGAACTTTGAAATCTCGACCATTCATATTTGGAATCGTGTGATCAAAACCAAAAACCACGTAACCTCCGAAACCTCCTAAAGTCAACGCTTTTGAGTTTTCTCCAATGAGATATTCACTCGCTTTGGTCAACATTTTTTCTGAGCTATCACCCGTTTCAAAAATTGGAAGTTTGTTGATGAATTGTCCAACTGCAGGCTGATATTCCAAGACTTTGGAAATATACTTGCTGTACGCTGTATTTTCTTTATTAACAATGATCTTCGAACTGTAAGTTGTTGTGGTTCCGTTGGTTTCAACCTTCAAAGTCAAAGGATAAGTTTTGGCGTAAGGACTGATAAAATCCAAATCCAAATTGCTAGAAATCACTGAATCATTCACGCTCCAAATAAGGTTGGAGTTGGCAGAAATTTCCGGCGCAATGTTCAGAACTTTGAAGCGGTCTATCGTGTAAGAATCTTTCAGAAGTGCAATGGGCGTAGTTCCACCATCAACCTCATCTCTGTCACTTTTACAAGCGATAATTCCAAGGGAAAGGAAAGCGTAAATAGCGATTTTAGAATTAGTATTTTTCATATTTATAATGATTTATTTGTATAAAAAGGTGAAATGCGCAGGGATATTTCCGGCTTCGGTTTTCCATTTTAATTTTCCGTTTTTATCGAAACAGTAGACAAATCCTGTGGAAACATAATTCCGAGCATCGGTGATGTAAATGTCCTCTGTGATTGGGTTGACGGCAATTCCGTACGGCGTTTTGATTTCGTCTGCATATTGCTGATCGATGATTTTATTAGAAATAATCTGCTCGGTTTTCACATCGATAATTCCGAAAGATTTGCTGGAAGTATTGGTGTTGTAATTGAAGTCGTTGCCGAAATAATAAAGCTTATCATTCACAATCGTCATTTCGCTGACGGCAATTTTGAAGTCTTTTTTCACTGTTCCAGAAATCGGATCTACTAAAAATAAGCTGGATGAAATATCATAATAATTACCTCTCGAACTCACGTACAAATCGCCGTAATTATCCTTCTCGATGTGATGAAGATTGATGGCCACATCGATTTTTTTGGTTTCTTTAAACGAATTCAAATCCACAACCGAAACCGTTCTGTCGTAATTCGGAAAACGATAACCGCCAGAATTGGCAACGTAAAGATGATTTCCTATTATTTGCATCTCTTCCGGCTGATAACCAACCACCACTTCCCTCTTTACAGAAAGCGAAAGGGTATCAATCTCGACCACTTTTCCGAGCGGTGCATTGGGTTCCAAAACGATTGGCCCAGCATAACTTGAGGCGTAAACTTTCCCTTCATTGAAAGTGATATATCTGCAATTTTCAAGATTAATGGTTTTAATTCGCCTCGCCGTTTTCGCGTCCAGAACTTCGATTTTATTGGAAACATTAATGACCGCGTAGAGTTTGCTCCCGTAGATTTTGATATCATTTCCCACATCGCCCAATTCCTTCACCACATCCGGATTGATTTCCGCGTAGATATTTCTTCGGTAATTTCCCGTGGTGTAATCAAAGAAATCCAAAGTCGATTTGTTGCTTCCCATATTACCTTCATTCAAAAGATAAAATCCTTTGATAGCCGTATTTTCTGGCGGAGCAAGACCTTCTTCAACTTCTGGTCGAACAATGATTTCATCCGTTCGGCAAGACATCAGGCAAAGTAAAATGAGCAGAAAAAAGTTTATTTTTTTCATAATGTAAAGCTTAAAATGAGTTTGAAATTCCGTCCTGGCATTGGATAATTCAGCACGACATCATAATATTGATTGAAAATATTATTGACCTCGAAACTGGCTTTGAACTGGTGACTTTTCCAATTCATCTTTTTCTGAATCGACAAATCGTGCGTGTACCAAGGCTGAATGTAATTGTACTGAATGTTGTTTTGCTGACCATCGTAGCGCTCGCCAACGTAAACAAAACTGTAATTGAAACTCCAATCTTTGTAATCCGACATCAAAGAAAAAGTACCGGAATGCCAAGGCGTATAAGGAATCTGATGACCAAAATAAGTCTCTCCACGATCCGAAAAATCTCTCGCGCGTTGGAAAGTATAATTAATTAAAGGCTTTATTTTCAGTTTCCCGAAATGCATTTCACCTTGAAGATTGACATCCGTTCCCAAGATTTCCACTTCGCCGAGATTCAGCATCATCCATCGAAACATATTTCCAGTTGGTGAAGCGATGATTTTGTTTTCAACTTTGTTAAAATAGCCGTCCACTTTAAAATATAAAGCTTTGAAATTCTGATGATTAAAATCTTTATGATAGGTAAAACCAAGATTGTATTGATTCGTAAATTCCGGCTCAAGGAAAGAATTTCCAATCATTGTGTAGTACAAATCATTGAAAGTCGGCATTCGGAAAATCCGTTTGTAGAATGCTCTCAAAGTAAAATCCTTGGACTCAAAAGGTTGATAACTCAAAAAAGTGGCTGGCGTCCAAATATTTTTGTCCGGCGATTTCGCATTAAGCTGCACATCTTCGTGAACAAAAGTTCCCAAAACACTGCCCAAGAATTTCAGTTTTTTCCATTGATAAGTGGTTGCAAAAGAATCCAAAGATGTGTAACGCGTCGGGAAAGAAAAATTCACCAAATCCGCATCAAGATTGTTATATTGAAAATCGAAACTCGCGCTGACATCCCAATCTGGCGTTACAGAATAAATATTGGACGAAGACAAATAAACTTCCCTCTGGA
>JAGNPP010000292.1 GCA_017989575.1 Chryseobacterium sp. | reverse complement strand
AGGTTTAGCTACAAGAATAGCATCGAAAATAACATCTTTTACGATGATTCAGTATCTGAATTTCTTCGTTTTCAAAAGAAGTTTAAACAAAATAAAAATTAATTTGTGCTAAATGCACAACAGGTTATCAATAATAAATTATGATGCATTTGTGCTAATTCAATTTTCCGTAAAAGTATCATTCTAGATGATAAAATCCAATTGATAGAATCAATTGTATGAAAATATGGTTCCTGATGAGTATGATCTATTAGTTATGAATGTCAGAGATTGTTTTTATTGAAATTAATGTGGAAAAAGTGATTGTAACAATTTCTATTTTGTGAATACTTATCCTTAAAATATTATTATCAAGAAATGAAAAAGATTTCACTTAGTGTATTGATGCTGACATCAATCTTTGCTACTGTTTCGGCTCAGCAAAAGCAACAGGCTTTGGAGTTAACTTACATGGATACGTCCGTGCGTCCGCAAGATGATTTTTATAATTATGTGAACGGAACTTGGATGAAAACGGCCAAGATTCCTTCGGATAAGCCAAGCTGGGGTTCTTTCACTCAACTTAGAGAAACTACAGACAATAACTCTTTGGGACTGTTGGATAATATCCTGAAAGAAAAATTTGCTAACGGATCTGAAGGGCAAAAGATACAAGCGCTGTACGAAACATATATGGATATGAGCAAGCGTAATGCAGATGGTCTCAATCCTATCAAAGCGGATCTCGCAAAAGTAGATGCGATCAAAAATTTGGCAGATTTGCAGAAATATCTGGATGATGCAACCAAAAGAAGCGACAATCCTTTCTACGGATGGGGCGTGTATGGTGATTTGAAAAACTCAAAGATGAATGCCGTTTATTTGGGTGACGCATCTCTAGGTTTGGGACGAGACTATTATCAAAAAGATTCTCCGAAGAACACAGAAACGATTGAGGAGTACAAAAAATACGTCGCGCAAGTTCTTACCGAGTTAGGTTACAAAGATGCCGCTTCTGTAGCAGCTCAGATTGTCGATTTCGAAAAGAAAATGGCAAAAACACTATTGACGAATGAGCAAATCCGTGATTCAAATTTACAATACAATCCAAAAATACTTCCCGAACTAAAAGCTTTGGTGAAGAACATAGATTTACCAAAATATCTTGCTAATGTGGGCGTGAAAACCGACAAAGTAATCATAGGAGAATTGGGATATTACAAGAATCTGGACACTTTCCTTACAGAGAAAAATATTCCTTTGATCAAGGATTATATCAAATTTAATTTGGTTTCCGGCAGTGCAGGATATCTAAGTCAGAAGCTGGATGATATGAAATTTGATTTCTACAGCAAATATCTACAAGGTCAAAAAGAACAGAGAGCTTTGAACAAGAGAGCTTTAGGTTTGATTAATGGTGTTGTGGGAGAAGCTTTTGGAAAAGTTTACGTTGAGAAATATTTTACGCCTCAGGCAAAAGCGCAGATGTTGACTTATGTAGATTATCTAAAGAAAAGTTTTGCTGTTCACATCAACGGATTGACTTGGATGTCATCTGTGACGAAAGTAAAAGCTTTGGATAAATTGAACAAATTCACTGTTAAAATCGCGTATCCAGACACTTGGAAAGATTATTCTAAACTGACTTTGAAATCCGAAAAAGATGGCGGAACACTTTATTCCAATTTGGTGAGCGTCTCAAACTGGAGATATAATAAAGAGCTGGAAAAGATAGGAAAACCGGTAGATAAAGCAGAGTGGGGGATGTCTCCACAAACTGTAAATGCATATTACAATCCGGTGAACAACGAGATCGTCTTCCCAGCAGCAATTCTTCAACCACCGTTTTTCAATTCGGATGCAGATGCAGCGGTTAATTTTGGAGGAATCGGAGCTGTAATTGGACACGAGATGACGCACGGTTTTGATGACAGTGGAGCGCAGTTTGATGGCGATGGAAACCTTACCGACTGGTGGACAGCAGAAGATAAAGCCAACTTCGAAAAGGCAACCAAAAGTCTAGCTGCACAATATGACAAATATGAACCTGTAAAAGATGTGAAAGTCAACGGAACATTCACCAATGGGGAGAATATTGCCGATCTTGGTGGTGTTAATATCGCTTATGATGCTTTGCAAATGTATCTTAAAGATAAAGGAAATCCAGGCAAAATTGATGGTTATTCCCCAGAACAAAGATTCTTCCTAAGCTGGGCAACAGTTTGGAGAACATTATCTACAGAAAAGTATTTGACCAACCAAGTGAAAACAGATCCGCACTCGCCGGGCTTCTTCAGAAGTTTTGGACCTTTGGTGAATACCGAAGCTTTCTATAAAGCATTTGATGTGAAAGAAGGCGACAAGCTTTACAAAAAACCTGAAGAAAGAGTAAAAATCTGGTAACTGAAAATCAATATAAAACAACAAAGTCCTGTGAATTTCGCAGGGCTTTTTTTGTGTTTAAATTTTGGATGGATGTTATTTCTGGATTCAGATTCTAGCCAAAACTTTTTGATTTTTATAAAGATTCGAATTCTATCTGCTAATACAATTTTAATATTGGTAGTATATTGATTTAAAAACAACACGCGTGTTTTGCTCATACGGCACACGTGAGGTTGAGGCTTGGCACGCGTGTCATCGATAGACATCAAGTGTGTTGTTTCTAAATAAATTGCTATTGAGAAGATTATAACAAACCGAATCTAAAAAAAATACATCGATTCGTAGTCACACAAATGAATTGATTTAAAAGGACGGCAAATAAAAAACCCGCCTCGTTGAACAACGAAGCGGGCTTGGTATTAATTATAATTCTAAAGAATTACTTTTTGATAGCTTTGAAAGTTTTTACGCTTCCGTCTTCCATCTTAAGGTTGACGATGTAAAGACCAGCTTTCAGGCTAGAAAGGTTAAGCTCTGCAGATGGTGCAAGAGATTTCACTTCTCTACCAGAGATGTCGTTTACAGAAACAGACTTCACACCTTTTACATCAGAGATTTTAAGAACATCTGTGAATGGGTTAGGATAAACAGAAATTCCTGTTTTGTTTACGTCGGATACTGCCATTGTTGCCATACATGTTACACTTCTTGTGTGGCTGGTAGCAGATGCTCCAGAGCCGCAAGCAGAGTCTGTGTGGCTATAGAATCTCAATGCACCCGTTGTAGTTGCAGTGTAAGTTACAGAGTTTGTACCAGACGCTAAGCCTACAGGAGTAGTCTCATTTGTTGCAATTGTAATAAAATATCCTGTTTTTAGCAAGATGTCAAATTTGTAAGTTCTTCCAGCTACAACATTAACTGTAGAGTATTCTCCTGCGTATGCTAGAGTACGTGCAACAGCTGTTGTGCCGTTACAAGTGGATGGTGTAAGAGTACCATAAGCCCCATTTGGCGAAGAAGTACAGAATGTGTTTGCTGTAGTTGTGAAGCTGTATTCCGTGCATCCTGTAGCAGATCCAACAGAGTTTTTAGCAATCACTCTCCAGTAGTATGTAGTGGACGGAGCAACTGTTGCGGTAGTAGATGTACCGGATACATTACCTAATAGAGTAGTAGGGTTCGCTGTTGTACCAAAAAATACATCATAGCTTGTTGCACTTCCTCCTGTAGTAGAT
>JAGNPP010000291.1 GCA_017989575.1 Chryseobacterium sp. | reverse complement strand
GATGCTCAATTCGAAAACCTTGTCCTGCCCCCGAAAACATTGACGTCTGCAACGCCAGCAACACTTCGCAAAGCTCTGTCAACCACCCAATTCTGAATCGTCAAAAGGTCTCTGGAATCACGGTCTTTGCTTTCTAATGTGTAACGATAAATCTCGCCAGTGGGACCATAAGGCGGTTGAACTTCTGGATCCACTTCATCCGGCAAACTCACGGTTCTCAACTGATTGTTGACCATATTCCTTGCGAAAATATCGTCCACACCATCTTCAAACAAAATCTTAACGATGGAAAGTCCAAACATCGTCGTACTTCGGACGCTTGTCTTTTTCTGAACGGGACTCATCGCCAACTCAATCGGCGTGGTGACAAATCGTTCTACTTCTTCCGCACTTCGGCCGTTCCATTGCGTGATGATGACAATCTGAGTATTGGTAACATCTGGGAAAGCTTCAATCGGCATATTTTTGAAACTGATGAATCCTGCGACCGCAAGAATCGCCACCCAAATGAATGTGAAGGCTTTATTTTTAAGGGAAAATCCTATGATACTTTTTATGAATTTGTTCATATTTTATATTTTGAATCACATTTTATTTTTGTGATTATTCATATTAATATTCATTCATAGGTTTATACCTACGGCTAATTATTAAACCAAAAAAGGTTTAGTGTTAAAGCTTCAAATATTAATTATTCAAAGAGCGGTAAATCAATAATTGATTGTTGGTCACAACGGTTTCACCTTCGGAAAGTCCTTCGGCGACGTAAGTTGTCTCGGAGTTTTGCTTCAGGATTTTGATTTCTTTGACTTTGATGTCCGTCTGAGATTTATACGTCACGACGAAATATCGGTTGTCATCAAAAATTACTGCGCTGGACGGGATTGCCAAAGCGGTTTCATTTTCTGCCGACGAAACTCTGATGGTTGCTTTGCTCTCCGGAATCAACAAACCTTGCGTATTATCCAAAACTACCCTCGCCTGCATTGCATTGGTTGCTGGGTCGATGATTTTGAATATTTTATCAATCTTGCCATAGAAAACTTTGTCTGGATAAGATAATGTGGAAACTTGAGCTTTCATTCCAAGGTTGATTTTGTCAATATCAGCTTCATTGACGTTCATAATTGCCCAAACGTTTTTGGTGTTCGCCACGTCGAAGATATTTTCGCTTCGGTCGCTTCTCAGTTCCATATCTTTATTAATATCTTTATGAACGATGTAGCCGTTGATTGGCGAAATCACACTGTAGATATTTCCTTTTTTGATGTTGTAAACCGTGCTCACCGCGTTGGACCTGTGCAACGCATCTTTGGCTCGTTGAACGTCGCCTTGCGCTTCCAAAATATCTTTTTCGGTGTTCAGTTTTCCTTCGTACATTTCTTTGGCAACACGCAGATTGTTTTCCGCCACTCTCAAATCGGTTTTCGCATCGCTGACATCTTTTTGAACTTCCGCCAATTCTGTACTTCTAATCGTTGCCAAGACTTGACCTTTCGTTACGTAATCTCCCAATTCAACATTCACGCTGAGAACATTTCCGCCAACCAAAGGGAAAATATCGATGTAGGTATTTTTGTCCGCAGAGATTTTGCCATAGAAACTAAACTCATCCTCGATGAATTTTTTCTCCACTTTTGCGAACGTTGTAGATTTCAACATTGTTTGGCTCAACTCAAAACCTTTTGCTTCTTCCTTCACTATTTCTTCCTTTTGTGAACAAGAAAACAAGCTGAGGGCGAGGATGATAGGAATAATAATTTTTTGCATTAATAAAAGATTTTGGTTTGTACTAATTGATTGAGTTCTTCTGCTGAGATCATAATCTGTTTTTTCATTTCGTAGATTTGAAGAACGGTTTGTCTGTAGCTTTCCAAGAAGTCTGTGAAATCGATCAGACTGACGTTTCCGCTTCGGAAATTTTTGATTATACCGTTGTAAACTGTGTTCAGATTTTCCGTATCAACAGGTTTCAATTCAAAATATTGGTCGTATTGATTTTTCCAAGTTTGATAAGCCGATTCTACTTGAGTTTCGAGATTGAGTTTTTGATACTCAGAATTTTTCTCGTTTTGTTGAATGGCATATTTGGCTCTTTCTACATTTCCTTTATTGACTTTCCACAGTGGAATTGGAATTCCGATTTTCAGATTGATTTCATTGTTGAAAGTTCCTGAGGCTTGGTCATATTCTGCGCCGAGATTCAAATCTGGTGTGTTGAGAGATTTTTGCCATTGTGCGAAAAGTTTGCTGTTGTCAATCAATTTTAATTGATACAGATAATCGGCGTTGTTGGCGAGTGCTTTTTCTTTCAAGATTTCCTGATCTCCGAAAGGTTGGGAAATCAGCAATTCATTTTCCTCAGCTTTTGACAATTCTGGCGAAATACTTTGTGAAGTTCCGGTGAGAACTTTCATCTTTTGTTGAAAAGCCAGAATGTTGTTATTGATTTCAATCTTATCATTATTCAATTGAATCACAATGCTTTGAAGTCGCACATAATCTTTGAGAGAAATATTGCCTTTATCAGTTTGAGTTTTATAAGCCGATAAAAGGTCATTCATATATTTCAACTGACTTTCTATGCTGGTTCGCTTTTTTTGTTCGTAAATCAAGTTGTAATAAGTCTGTCGCAACTCGGTTTTCAAATCCACCAACAATTGGCTGAATTGCAACTGAGCCAATTCTTTATTTGACTTCGCAAATTGGATTTCGTTTTTCTTTTTTCCGCCCAGATAAATCAATTGCGTGATCTCCACACCTTTTGCTCTTCCAACATCGAAAACTCTTTTATCTTCGGGGTTTATTGCATTTACATAACCGCTAATTTGTGGAAGTTCCCAAATCTTTGCCTGCAAAATATCGGCGTCTGCCATATTGATATTGTACTGTGAAGCAAGAAGTTGGAGGTTGTTTTTTTGAAATGCTAATTCGCAATCCTGAAGAGACATCTGTTGCTGTGCAGAGACACAGACAAATGCCGAAACGGATAACACCAGCGTTGTTATTTTGTTCATTCTTATCTCGTTTTGGTGATGCAAAGGTGGTTTTCCGAGATTAAAACAGACTTAAATGTGGCTTAAAAAAAACTTAATTGTGGTATTGAACGCAAAGTGCGCAAAGATTTTTTTGAAATTATTGAAAATATTTTTAGGTTCGCAAAGGCGCTTCGCTCAGGAAAGATTTATGATTTCTCGCAGATTTTGCAGATTTGAATTGTTTGGCAAAAGTTGGATCAATTGGTAAATCTTCAACGTTGCGAAGCTGCAGCCCGACTTGAGCGGAAATCCTTTTTTGTGGCTGGAAAAGCTAAGGCAAAAAGATTGGGAGCGGAAGGCGGAAAAGCTGCCCAAATAATTATTCTATTTGTTGAAAATCACAGTGAAAAGATTCTCGTTTTCCGAAGTTGAGTTGTAGGAAATCTCGGCTTTGTGATATTCCAAAATGCGTTTTACGATGCGCAAACCTAGTCCAGAACCGGATTTGTTCTGAGAATTGCTGCCTCGCATAAAGGCTTCGAAGAGTTTTTCTCTTTCGGAAATCGGGATGATTGTGCCCTTTGAAACAATACTAACAAGAATTCGGAAATCGGTTTCCTTGATGGAAA
>JAGNPP010000290.1 GCA_017989575.1 Chryseobacterium sp. | reverse complement strand
GCTGCGTAAACGGAATTGTTCTCGCTGGCGCAAGGGTTTTCCAAACGATGGCAAAGGACGGATTGTTCCTAAAATCCGCCGTTGAAAACAATAAAAACGGAGTGCCTGAAAAATCTCTTTGGATGCAAGGAATCTGGGCGAGTTTGCTTTGCCTGAGCGGACAATACGGGAACCTTTTGGATATGGTTTCCTTCGTGATCGTTTTGTTTTATATGCTGACAGTTTTCGGTGTGATCTATCTAAGAATCAAAAAACCTGAAATGGAAAGAGGTTACAAAACTTTTCTTTATCCGTTCACGCCAGTGCTTTACCTTTTGATTGGAACGGCTTTTTGTATTCTGTTATTGATCTATAAACCAGATTATACATTGCCAGGATTGGGATTGATTTTGCTTGGGTTGCCGGTTTACTTTTTTATTAATAAGAAGACAATATCTGATATTGACACTCGAGATTAAGTATGAAAGTAATTAACAAATATTTCACTATTTGGTGGATTCCTATCGTTTCATATTTGGTTCCACTTATGATCTATTTCTTCGGAAATCTAATGAAAAGTGATGATATCATCGATGGTGCGTTAATCATTTTTTATCTGAATATTTTAGGAAATTTAGTCTCTTCTATTGTCCAAATTGTTATTAAAAAATGGTATTTCATATTTCCTCAATTGTTAGCTTCTTCAATATTACTTTTATATGCGATTACAATTTTTACATTTTCTCCACCAGATTTTTACGGAGCCACTAAAACAATTCCTAAAAATATAAGATTTGAAAGACCTTTTGAAAGAGAGTTTTCAGAAAATGACTTAAATAAAAGCAATTTTATTTTAACCTCAATTTCGCAACCTGGGATATATAATTATTACACCAACTATCAACCTAAAGAGTTAGGTTCATTTTTTATAAAAGCTTTTGAAATCACTTCAAATGATAGATTATCCGAAGAAAGAATGACAAATCGTTCACAGATTTTAGTTGAAAATTTGAATCGACAAGTTTACTCTGGAGAATTCACTATTTATGAAGGTTCTTGGGGAGACAAATATGGAGCAAGAATTGAACTCTGGTACAAACCTGCAAATGGCAATAGCGAGTACAAAATCACCCAGAAAAATTACATTATCGAAGGTTGGCAACGCTAATTTCAAATTAATAATATAAAAATGTCGGAATCTTTAGTTCTTATCTTCTCAAATCTAATCTCAAAATTTTCCAACGAGGAAGAATTAAAATTTGATTACTGGAAAGAAATCAAAAAAAACTATTCTCAAAAAAAAAGAAAATATCACAATCTACTTCATCTTGAGAATATGATTTTGGAATTGGAAAATGTGAAAGATAAAATTTCAGATTATGACGTTATTTTGTTATCTGTTTTCTATCACGATATTATTTACAAAGCAACATCAAAAGACAATGAGGAAAAAAGCGCAGAAATAGCAAAGAAATGTTTAGAAAAAATTAATATTTCAAGCGAGAAAATAAACAAAATCTACAATCAAATTCTCGCTACAAAATCTCACAAAAGAAGTGATGATTCTGACACTAATTTTCTACTCGACGCCGACTTAGCAATTCTCGGAAAAGATTGGAATGTTTATGAAAATTACGTTCATCAAATCAGAAAGGAATATTCCATCTATCCGGATTTTCTTTACAATCCAGGACGTAAAAAAGTTCTAACTCATTTTCTTGAATTCGATGAAATTTTCAAAACAGATTATTTTAAAGAAAAATATGAGAAGATGGCAAGAGAAAATCTCAAAAGAGAAATCTCAATATTGTGATTATTGAATGCAAGTAATAATTTAGTTCCTGTATAATTTTGTCATTCTGAAAAAATCTCAATACACTGAAAAAACCGTTTAGATTCCTACGGAATGACAAAAGAATGAGTTTCTACCCTTCCAACAAAAACTCCTCATAATTCCCAAAAAATTTCACATCAGCGCCAATCGCTTTCAATTCATCCACAGAATTAATGTAAAGTACATCATCCCAACCGCCAACAACAGTGACAAAAAAGAAATAATTCCCCAATTTGGTTTTCAAAGTTCGGGATTCTATCTTGCTAAGGTTCATATTCCGCCACGCAAAAACCGATAAAACCTGATGTAATCCACCAGCGTGATCTTGTGGTAATGTGATAAGCATCGCGGTTTTCTTTCCGATATTTTCGAGATGATTCTCGTAAGAATTCTCAGTTTTGGAAATGATGATGAATCTGGTGTGATTCTCTTCAACATCGTGGATGTTTTCATTAAGGATCTTCAAACCGTACAATTCGGCAGCAAATTTATTAGCAACCGCTGCAATTTTACGATCTGGATTTTCAGAAACCCGTTTTGCTGCGGCCGCTGTGGAAGCGAATTCCTGTTTTGGAACTTCGGGATAATTTTTATTGAGCGAATGAAAACTCTGCGCTAAAGCCTGCGGATGAGAATAGATCTTCTCAATCAATTCTGTATTATCCTGACTTGGATGAATCATCAAATGATGCGCAATTGGCATTACTGCTTCCGCTTCAATTTTGATTTCTGGCGTTTGATAAAGATAATCCAAGGTCATAGAAACCGTTCCTTCTATCGAATTTTCCAATGGAACCACCGCTTTATCGACTTCATTATTTTGAACCGCCAAGAAGCAATCCAAGATGTTTGATTTTGGAATCAATTCGTCATTTGGGAATAACTGCGTTGCGGTCAACTGCGTAAAAGAAGCTTCGGGTCCTAGGAATGCTATTTTCATTTTGCGAAATTAAAGAATTTTTGAACCACAAAAGTCACAAAAGAAGATTTATTCTTCAACAGAAAATCCTTCGACTCCGCTCAGGATGACAACTCCAATTCTAATTTACCAAATATTAAAAATGTCAGGTTGAGCGGAGTCGAAACCTTTTCAATTAAAAAGCTATGTGTCTATGTGGTTAAATCAATCAACCGTTTTCTTAGAAAAATCAAAGTTGAAATTGGCGCTCAAGATAAATCCATTGTTGTATTGGAACACATTCTTCCCTTCTATTTCCCTTCCAAACTGGACAATCTGATTGAGATAACCACCTTCTACCCTAACCAGATTATTGAATTTATATCCCAACAAAATTCCGATTCTGTTTTGGTCAAATACATTTTCGCCAACGTTTTTACCAAATCCGATCATCAATTCGTCATAAACTGCAACGTACGGCGTCTTGTCACCAATCGAATTTCCCTTCAAAGGCATTTGCAAACGAATCATATATCGCGCTCGGTTCATAAATGGATATTGGTCTTCGGAAGTGAGATTGGCATTAGAATATCGCCCAACCCAACGCTGTTCCAGCATAAAACGATGCAACAAATCTATCTTTCCGATTTTGTCAGAAATAGTTGCCATCTCATAAATCCTATGCTCTGTGAAATCTTTTCCCATTCCGTTGAGCGGAATCTCGCCGTAAGGAAAAGTCTCTGCCCAAGCATAACCGACGCGCAATTGCAAATTTGGATTTGCTTGATAATTGATTCCCAAACGCAAAAGACTTTGTTGCCAAGTCATGATATAATCATTTCTTCGCCATTGATATTCTGTGTGAATAGAAAATTTGGAATCCAGTTTGAAAGTTCCTTTGTAAGCGTACCAGCCGATATTGTTGTGAT
>JAGNPP010000289.1 GCA_017989575.1 Chryseobacterium sp. | reverse complement strand
TTAATCTTACAAAACTGGATATCAAATTCTTTCTGATTCTGAAATTCATTAATGATAAAATCTTTAGCTCTCATCAAATCATCAGTCTCCAAAATAATATCCAAGTCACTATTTTTAATATTGATATTAATTGGAAAAGTGCCTGTGAGAATAGGATTATATTCTTTTAATTTATCGAAAATCTGATGTTTTTCTAAAACAAAATGAATTTTATTCTGGATTTCAGAACCATCTTTCAAATAATCTAAAGTCAGAAAGTTCATTGATTCTAATTTTTATTTTGTCAGTCTGAATCTCTCGAATCATCCAAGTTGTCAGTCTGAGGCTCTCGAAGACATATTAAATTAAAAATTCAAAAACAACCTCGGATTGATCGGTTGATTATTTTTATGAACTTCGTAATGAAGATGAGGTCCTGTAGAACGTCCGCTGTTCCCAGATTTTGCTATGATTTGATTGGCTTTCACTCTGTCATTCGCTTCAACCAGAAGTTCGGAAAGATGCGCATACAAAGTTACTAGACCGTTGCCGTGTTCTATCATCACACAATTTCCATATCCACCTCTCACACCGGAGAAAATTACTTTTCCTGTTGCGGCGCTTTTCACAGGACTTCCATAAGCCACAGCCACATCCAAGCCTTTGTGGAACTGCATTTGGTCTTTCTCAGCAGGTGCATTGCTGGATGCATTTTTATCTTCTTTTACAATAGCTTGTCTTTTGATAACGTTTCCAAGACTGTCTTTTTCCTCGGCAATATGCGTTGGGTTTTCTGTTTTTGAAGGATCAACTTTCGGCGGAATGGGATTTTTTCTGACACCAAAATTGGAAGAGATGTACCCGTCTGCAGGAATGCCAAGCGGAACTTGTTGCAATCTCTGTTCGAGGTCAACCAAATATTGGCTGTATCTGTTACTTACTTTTGCAAGATAAACTTCATTTTGAAGACTGTCTTTTGCGAGATTTTCTATTCTTAGATCCGAAACATTTTTAGATTTTAAAAATCCATCGATGCTTCTTATGCTTTGATCTACGATGGCGAGGTCGGTTTTCAGCTGAAGGTGATCTATGCTGTCTTTCTCGTTATTGATTTTCACAATGTTCACTTGATAGACTTTGTCATCTATCCCATTGTACAATTTTGCAATCACCAAAGCCTGGATAAAACAGACCGTCAAAAGCAAAATGAAAACGATATTTTTTTTCTTTTTTGATTTTAGAAATTGAACCATCAATACATTTTTAAAATGGATTGCAAAAATAAGGAAATTTTATTTTTATTAATGTTAATAATAATCTCACGCATCTTTATGTTTAATAAAAGTTAATTATTCTTAAAATATTGTAAAAACAAGATTAGATTTAGGTAGATTCATAATTTGCATTAGATTTGTAATTCTAGAAAAATGATAGATATTTATTAAATGAAAATGCAGATAAAGTATGAGTAAGAAATTGACTAAATCATCTAAGAATGTGAATGTCGGCGTTTTAGGAAGTGGAAGTTTTGCCACAGCCATTGTAAAAATGCTTGCAGAAAACTGTAAAACTGTGCATTGGTGCGTCCGAAATGAATTCGTAAAAGGTGCTATTGAGCAACGCGGTCACAATCCAAGCTATCTTACAACGGTTTCCTTCAGCTTAAAAAAACTACAGATTACAACCGATATCAACGAGTTGGTTTCCAATTGTGATGTGATTATTCTAGCAGTTCCATCCATCTATTTGGCAGAATCTATGGAGAAATTGACTTGTAATTATCAAGACAAATTATTCTGTTCTGCCATCAAAGGGATTGTTCCGAAACACAATGATATTGTTGCCCATTATTTGAAAGATGAGTTCAAGATTGGATTCAAAAATCAGGCGGTGATTGCCGGACCTTGTCACGCGGAGGAAGTTGCGATGGAGCGATTGTCTTATTTGACAGTTGCTGTGGCGGGGAAAGAAGACGCTGATGTTCTGAAAAGTGTTTTGTCCTCTTATTACATTAAGGTCAATACAAGCTGTGATATTCTCGGAAACGAATATTCTGCGATTCTAAAAAATATCTACGCGATAGGAGCGGGAATCGCGAGCGGTTTGGGCTATGGAGACAACTTCATTGCCGTTTATGTTTCCAATGCTATTCGTGAAATGGAAATTTTCTTGGAATCTATTTATCCAGAAAAAAGAGATGTGAACGACAGCGCGTATCTTGGCGATTTGATTGTAACCGCTTACTCCTTATTCTCCAGAAACAGAAACCTTGGAAACCTGATTGGTAAAGGTTACACCGTGAAATCTGCCATTCAATCAATGAGTATGGTAGCGGAAGGTTATTACGCCACAAAAGGAATCTACTCAATTTGTGAGGAGAAGAAGCTGAAATTACCGATTATCAATGCCGTTTATGATATCCTTTATGAAGGGAAAAGTGCAGAGAAACAATTTGCGAAACTCACGGATAAATTGACTTGATAATTAATTAACAAAACATTACGATTTTCTATGATTTGATTGGAATAGAATTTGCGAAATTTGATTCGTTAAAAAAACAAACACAAAAACAATAATGAAATATTCAAAATTAAAATTAGCTCAAGAAGCCATCAAACACAAAGGATTTCTGCAAAAGATGCCTGCTGTGTACAGAATGTTTAAATCTTGGCGTGCTGGAGAATATAAAATGAAATTCACAGATATTATACTGCCAGCTTTAGCATTAATATATGTTATTTCTCCAATAGACTTGATTCCAGATTTTGTTTTAGGAATTGGTGCTCTTGATGATTTGGCAATATTAGCTTTAGCAATTCCAATGTTGATGAAAGAAGTAGACAAATTTTTACTTTGGGAAATGCAGATAAAGTCGAAAGGAATGGAAATTCAGGACGCTGAAATAGTAGAATAAAAAAATCCCAATTCAAATTTTGAATTGGGATTTTTATTTTTAAACACTGATGACTTCTTCAATCTCCGGAGCGTGTTGCTTGATGGTGCTTTCCACACCCAGCTTCATCGTAGAACTGCTGATGCCACAGCTAGAGCAGCTTCCCAAAAGTTTTACGAATACTTTCTTCTCCTGAACATCAACCAATTCAATATCGCCACCGTCTTTCTGCAAAAACGGACGAATGCTTTCCAAAGCATCCATCACCTTGGTTACCAGTTCTTCCTGAATTTGATTTGTATTATTATCCATTTTATATATTTTCCTTTTAATGACTCCGAATTATTTTTTCGGAGAACAACCTGCCATTGTTGTAATTTTCACAGCTTCGGTTGCCGGCAGATTTTTGTTTCTCTCAACAAGACTTTCTACCATATTCTGAGCAGTCTTGGTGTAAATCTCAGAAATCTGAGAATTTTCCTGAAGCGCCGCCGGTCTTCCAACATCACCCGCTTCTCTGATGCTCTGAATCAATGGAATCTCTCCCAAAACCGGAATTCCCAAATCCTCGGCCATAAACTGAGCACCTTGTTTGCCAAAGATATAATATTTATTCTCAGGTAATTCTTCCGGCGTGAAATAAGCCATATTTTCTATCAATCCCAAAACCGGAATGTTGATACTTTCCATATTAAACATCGCGATTCCCTTTCTCACATCCGCCAAAGCAACGTGTTGAGGCGTACTCACAATCACCGCGCCAGTCACC
>JAGNPP010000288.1 GCA_017989575.1 Chryseobacterium sp. | reverse complement strand
AAGGCCTTCTCCAACATTGTTAACATCGCCACCTACAAGTACTTCCGCGCCTTCTTCTTTACCTAACTTAATGTAAGACAATATTTTATCTTTTTGGATCTGAGAAGCCTGTGCCCCCATCATCACGGTCTTATCTAACGGATTACCGGTTTTGATGGCTTTTACTCTCTCCACGACTTTGGCGATGAATTTGTCAGCAATATCTTCCTGAACCAACAGTCTTGACGGGCAGGTACAGATCTCACCTTGGTTAAGACAGAAAAGGACTGCGCCTTCTACCGCTTTATCCAAGAACTCATCATCTGCGTCCATTACTGAGTTGAAAAATACGTTAGGTGACTTACCACCCAATTCCAAAGTCACTGGAATAATGTTTTCTGTTGCGTACTGCATTACCAAACGGCCAGTTGCTGTAGATCCTGTGAAAGCCGCTTTGTTAACTTTTGGATTGGTCACCAAAGCTCTTCCCAATTCTGCCCCGAAACCATTCACTACGTTTATAACTCCTGCTGGAAGCAAATCTCCAATCAATTCCATTAATATCATAATAGAAATAGGTGTGCTTTCTGCCGGTTTCAGAACCACACAGTTACCAGCTGCCAAAGCTGGAGCGAGTTTCCAAACAGCCATCAGAATCGGAAAATTCCAAGGGATGATTTGTGCAATGACACCAATTGGCTCGTGAACGATTAATGAAACGGTGTCTTTATCCAATTCATTATGCGAACCTTCCTCAGCTCTGATTACCGAGGCAAAATATCTGAAATGGTCAATCGCCAAAGGAATATCTGCAGCTAGAGTTTCTCTTACCGCTTTTCCGTTATCAATAGTTTCTACAGTTGCGATATATTCCAGATTTTCCTCTATCCTATCTGCTATTTTGTTGAGAATGATACTTCGTTCAGTGGATGAAGTGAGTTTCCACGATTTGAAAGCTTCTGACGCCGCATTAACTGCATTCTCTAAGTCTTCCTTGTTGGAATGAACGGCTTGTGTAAAAACTTGCCCATCAATCGGAGAAATAACATCGAAGTATTGTCCGCCAACTGAAGGCACAAATTTTCCGCCGATGTAATTATCATATTTTGATTTGAATTCTGGCCAAGCCAAAGTTGTTGAATTTTGTGTTTGTTCTGCTGTTGTACTCATAATAATATTTGGTTTTATTAATACTGAATTAATATTTGATTAATGCTAAATTAATTACTATTACAACAAGAACTATAGCACAATCCTCCAAATAAACAGTAAAATCCTACTTTTATAATACTTTATAAGTCCTTAACAAAAATTAAGAGCCGAAGTCATAAATAAATCTTATATTTGAAAAACAGGATGTTACAAATCTTGAAATTATGAATCCAAATCATTTTCAACTTAACAAACCTAATCTGACACACGAAAAAAAATTGAATACTTTGGTTGAAAATCAAACCAAGTTCAGTTTAAATAATTGTGAATTCAGTATCTATGAAACGCATCAGAGTGCATATGACGTGAAATTGCACTTTGAACATTTGGCATTTACGGGAATGTTGAGAGGAAAAAAATGGATGAAACTCCAAGACAAAAGCAATTACTTCGAATATCTGCCTGGAGAAAGTGTTTTGGTTGCGCCTGGCGAGACAATGGTGATTGATTTTCCAGAAGCTGATATTGAGCCAGCACAATGTGTTTCTTTGACTTTGAGTCCTGAATTTGTGAAAGAATCTTTAGAAAATTTAAATTTCACTTCCGCAAAAATCGATGATTCTTCGCAATGGAATATTTCTCTTGATGAGTTTTATTTGCTTAATAACAAAGCGATTGCTTCAGCGACGAACAATATTATGAGAATCGCGATGGACGATAATTCGCACAAAGATGTGATTGCAGATTTTGCTTTGAAGGAATTATTAATCAGATTGATGCAGACGCAAGCGAGAAATCTGGTAGAAAAAAATACTTTGAAAACTCAATCGAGAATTGGTTTTGTAGCAGATTTCATCAAGAAAAATCTTCATCAGAAATTATCGATTGATGCGATTGCGAAGATGGCTTACGTCAGCAAATCGAATTTCTTCAAGATGTTCAAACAGGAATTGGGACTTTCTCCGAATGAGTTTATCATCCACGAGAGAATCAAAAAAGCGAAAGAATTATTGAGCCAACAGAATTCGGTGAGTGAAACAGCTTTCAGTACTGGATTTTCGGATACGAATTATTTCATTCGGGTTTTCAAACAAGTGGAAGGCGTGACGCCGAAAATATTTCAGAACAAAAAAATAATTTGAATTAAGTTAGTAGTTAGTTATAGATTTTCAAAAGAAGCCGAGCAAATAATCATTTGCTCGGCTTCGATTTTAGGAATGTTCTGCTTTAATTTTATTTTTGATAAGAATAATATCTTGCGCCTTTCAGAACTTGACTTTCTTTTTCAATTCTCGTCAATCCAAAGCCTTGGTAATTTTGGTTAACTGAAGAATCTAGTTGTTTACGATGTAGTTTTTCGTAAGTGTCGAAATCGATTGGCAATCTATTCTTTAGTTCCTCGAAAAGATTCCATTTTTCAACTACGCCTCTCCATTCTGGGGAAACTTTACCAACGAAAACTTTCGATTTGGAGCCACTTCCATAAGCCAAGAAACCAATTTCCCTTTCTGCCAAATCCTCATTTTCATTAAACGAAGTTTGCAGAGCTGAGAGCAACGCCATAAAAATAGAAGCCGTGTACATATTCCCGATTTCGGAAGATGCACGTTGCGTTTTTTCTATTTTTTCATTAATAAAATTGATATAATCTTCGGATTTTGCGATGGCTTTTTGTTTCTCTGCATCAGAATAATCAAGGTGATTTTCTAAACTATAAATTTCGGTGAAGACTCTTTTTCCGTGGAATGCATATGGCAAATGGAAAATCAAATATCGCCAATCTTCGTACGGTCTTACAGTGAAAGTCTGCTCTTTGTAATGCTCATAGGCTTCACGGATTCTGTCCTGATAACAAACATTGGAATATTGACCATCGAAAACAGGTTCATCTGTGAACACTTCAATTTTATCAGGGAAATTTTCGGGAACGGTTGGGAAATCATCTTTTGAGAAATGACGTCTCGGTTTGAAAAAATCAAAAACACTTTCTGTGGCAATACCCCAATTGTTATCAATCTCGATCAATTTCGGATTTGCTGAGACCAACAAGGCAACTGCACCACCTCCTTGCGTATATTCGCCTGACGAAGCCAATTCATATTTTGCATAATCGCTGGCAATTACTACTGCTTTTTTGGTGGGATTTGCTCTTACGAAATCCAAAGCGTTGTGTAAAGCGTCCACAGCTCCAATGCAGGCGAAGGTCATATCTACAACGTCACAATGTTTGAAAACTCTTTCACCAAATTCTTCGGTTAAGAATTCTTCTACCATTTGGACAGCGTAAGTTGCGGTTGGTTTTGCCGCATCCAAAGCACTTTCCGTTCCGAGGTAAACTCTGGATATTTCTTTAGGATCGAGGTTATAGTCTTGAATTAACTTCAGTAAAGATTCTGCTGCGAAGGTTGCTGCATCTTCGTGAACATCTGGCAAAGCCATTTTGTGCAGACCCAGACCTTTTTCCAATTTTGCAGGTTCGATTCCTCTTTTCTCAGCAAGGTCTTTGATTTCTAAATATAAAGAAGG
>JAGNPP010000287.1 GCA_017989575.1 Chryseobacterium sp. | reverse complement strand
AAATTCTTTCCATTTTGATTTGCAACTTGCCTCATCAGGATATTGCTCTACGAAATTGAGTAGGTTCATGATAACTATTTGATACTAAGTTACAAAATTTAGGTAATATATCGAGGATTCATTTAAATTTAATATCCGGATATTGATTTTGCCAAGCACAAAATTCATCGACATCCGAATTATTTCCGGCGTGCAACAAATCGCCAACAATAATGAATTTTTCCGGCTGAAAATTCTCAATTAAAATAGATAACCGTTCCAAATCATTTTTCATAATATGATTCGCCAAAGCAATTCCGTTTTTACGGAAATGTGCGGTTTTTCCGATGTGTAAATCAGAAAAAATCAATGCTCTTTCTTTTTCCCAAAACAACGCTCGTTGATTCGTGAGCGTGAAAATTTTGTTTTGAATTGTTATATTTTTAGTCGCTATGTTCATTCTTAATTTATATTCTCATTTTTGTCATTGACTTCTTCGAATATTCGATTTCGGCAGGAATCTGGGAGATGATTTATTTGCAATGTCGGGATTCCTATGGAATGACAAACTTTACGGATATTTTTCAAATTATTCGTCCTTAATATTTCTTCCGGATTGTTTAATTAATCTCTGAATTCTTGCATCCAGATTTTCACTCGTCAAGGTCTGCCTTAAACTGTCCACTTTAATCGGGAAACTCAGAGGCGTAAATTTATTGGAATATTTTAAAATAAACTTCGACTTTTCAATTCGTTTAAAAGCTTCAACTAATCTTTGCTCCTGCAATTGCATATTAAAAACCTCGGTATACGCCTGTCTCACAAGAAAATGATTAGGGTCGTAATCTTCCAGCACTTTAAAAATCAATCCTGCCGAGCTTTGCAAAGCTTTATTCGAGCGTTGCTGTCCCGGGAAATTCTGAACGACCATTCCTGATATAACCGCAATGTCGCGGAATTTACGTCTTGCCATCTCTGCAGAATTAATACTTGAAATAACATCAACCATCAGATTGTCTCTGGTCAGAATTTTAGCTAAATTATCTTCATTCAACGGAATTTCTTTATCGCTAAATAACTCAAAACCATAATCATTCATCGCCATTGAAAAGGAAATCGGAGCCAATTTTGAAATTCGGTAGGCAATCAAAGCCGCCATTACTTCGTGCACCAAACGTCCTTCAAATGGGTACATAAATAAATGATAACCTTCGCGGTTTTTAATTAATTCAATCAAGAATTCATCGTCTTTAGGAATGTGTGACCTTTTTTCCTGATTAGCTAACAACGGATGGAGAAATTTTAATTCCTTCTCAGAAGCTTTCGGGTTCAGAGCTCCTGAAAGTTTTTCTCTTAAAAAATGTCCTAAATTGGAACTCAAAGGCAATCTTCCACCCAAATAACTGGGAGCTTGTGCTTTTCCTTTCGATGCACGCACGAAAACGGTCATATCTTTAATCATTGCCACTTCCAAAACCCGACCAGCCAGAATGAATTTCTCTTCTTTCTTCAATCTTGAAATAAAATATTCCTCAACCATTCCGATATAACCGCCGGAAATAAATTTTACTTTCAACATAGCATCGCTGACGATTGCGCCCATATTCATCCGATGCAACATTGCAATTTTTCGGGAAGTTACTTTGTGCAGACCGTCTTCCATCACGACGACTTTATGATATTCTTCATAGCTTTTCAAAGCACTACCGCCAATCGTGAGAAAATCAATCATCCCTTTCCATTCCTCATCTCTGATTTCCTGAAACGTGTAGACTTTTTTAATTCTCTCATAAACTTCATCAGGGAAAAATCCGTCGCCAACCGCCAAAGTCATCAGAAACTGAACCAAGACATCGAAACACAAAACCACCGGCTCGCGAGGCTCGATGACTTTCTGTTTTACGGCTTCTTTCAAAGCAGCGACTTCAATCAGTTCCAAAGAATGCGTAGGCACACAGAAGATTTTTGAAGTCTCAAAAGGGGAGTGACCGCTTCGTCCTGCCCGTTGCAAAAATCTAGCAACACCTTTCGCAGAGCCGATTTGAATAACGGTATCCACAGGTTTAAAATCAATTCCTAAATCTAAAGATGATGTGGAAACGACGGCTTTTAATTTTCCTGAGCTTAAATTTTCTTCAATCCAGATTCTCAGATGCGCATCAATTGAACTGTGGTGAATAGCGATTTGTCCGGCAAAATCTGGGTAAGCATTCAACAAAAGCTGATACCACATTTCACTCTGACTTCGGGTGTTCGTAAATACAATAGTTGATTTTGATTCTAAGATAATCGGAACGACTTTATCAGCCAATTTTTGTCCGAGATGTCCTGCCCAAGGCAAAAGTTCCACTTCATCCGGAAAAACTGAAATGATATCGATTTTCTTGACTTCTTTTGCTGTAATTTTTGTTTTCTTGATGTCATACGGAATCAAAACATACTGCGCTTCATCAAGATTTCCTATCGTTGCCGTAATTCCCCAGATTTTAAGTTTCGGAACGTAATGAAAGAGCTGTGAAATTCCCAATTCGACCATCACACCACGTTTTGAACCCAACAATTCGTGCCATTCATCCACCGCAACGCAATGCATATTGCTGAAAAACCGCTGATGATTTTTCTGTCCTAAAAGCAAGTGCAGACTTTCGGGAGTCACCACCAGAATCTCAGGCATATTTTTCACCTGTTGCTGACGGACTTTTGGGTCGGTGTCGCCGTTTCTCACGCCAACTGTCCAATCCAATCCAATCTCGTAAATCGCTTCCTGCATTGCTTTGGCGATATCTTTTGCGAGGGAACGAAGTGGCGTAATCCAAATCATTTTCAGTCCATTTTTATACTTTTCAGGATAAGTCAGGAAATCTGAAACCAAAGCCAAAAACACCGAAAAAGTTTTTCCAAAACCGGTTGGAGCCACCACCATTCCGCTATAACCACTGCCGAATTTCTGCCAGGTATCGACCTGAAATTTAAAGGGCGAGTTGCCTTTTTCCATCATCCAGTTTTGGATGATTTTAAAGCCTTCGGTATTTTCGTAGTTGCTCATTTTTTACCACATAATTTTTTACCATATACTATAACCACAAAAGTCACAAAAGAAAAGATTTATTTATAACTTTTTAAAGTTCAAAAAAGGAAGATGCTTATTTTTACTTCATATTTTTTACCACAAAAGTCACAAAAGAAAAGTTTTAATTATGACTTTTTAAAGTTCAAAAAAGGAAGATGATTTTTTTACTTCGTATTTTTTACCACAAAAGTCACAAAAGAAAGTTTTGATTAATACTTTTTAAAGCTCAAAAATGCCTTTTGCATCAGCTTTTTTGAACTTCTGATTCTCATTAATCAAAACAATTACAAAAGCTTTTGTGACTTTTGTGGTTTAAATCAAAATCTACTGTATCAATTTCTTAATCTCTTCAATATCATCAATGTCATTCACTGTTTTATCTTTCCGCCATCTTAAAATCCTTGGGAAACGTAGTGCCACACCGCTCTTGTGACGGTTGCTGAAACCAATTCCTTCAAATGCAATCTCGAAAACCAATTCAGCTTTCACGGTACGGACGGGACCGAATTTTTCAATCGCATTTTTATTCACAAACTTGCTGACTTCCATTATTTCTTTATCGGTCAAACCGGAATACGCTTTGGCAATGGTGACTAATTTATCGCCACTTTTCACGGCAAAAC
>JAGNPP010000286.1 GCA_017989575.1 Chryseobacterium sp. | reverse complement strand
TTTTTCTAAAGAAATTTCGAGAAGTATTGAAGGATGAATCTTTGATTAATGATCTTCTGATTTTGTAGAAATATCCTGAATCATTTTTTTGCTTTTCTCATCCAATCGGGATCTCAACGGAAAGAAGAACCTAAACGGATTTCTAAGGAAATAACTGAAAATCTCTCTAAAAATCTCCTTTACTTCGCTCATTTCAACTTTTCTGGAACGGAATGCCAGCAACATAGACAATCCAAAACTGACTGCAAAATTGAAAAACCCAATGATGAAAACCGTCACAAATGCAATCCAAAAAGCAGAAGAACTTATTACAAAATCTTTACCGTAAAGTCCAAGCGCAAAATTACCAGCAGCAAAAGTAATGTGGCGAATATCCAAGTCTAATCCCAAGAAAAGCCCGACTGGTGCAGTGGCTCCAAGGAAAACTCCGAACCAGAAATTGGAAATAATCCCCGCCCAGTTTTTAGAATAATAAACCGAAAGCTGCTTAGCAAAACTTTGTCCAAAGAAATAATTGATAAATGGATTTTTGGCAATCCGCTTGGGAATCTGATAAAACACAGAACTATTGCTCAAATTCCCGGAAATGACGCCGGAAATAAACAGGAAAACTCCCGCGATGCAAGCATGCAAAATCGCTTTGGAATGGAATGGATCCAAATCATACAGTAATTTTCCCGACTTTTCGAAGGCAAAATTTTGTTTGAAAAGCACTTCCAATCCGTAAATAATAAGCAAAGAAACTGGAAATGACAACAGCACATTTCCCACAAAAGCAATAAACTGAGATCTAAACAATTGCGAAACCACGTGCGCAAATTCTATGTATGTATTTCTGCTGTTCCCTTCTGACAGGACTTTTGCCATCGTAGCTGCCGTCATCGCAGGTTGTTTGGTTGCCAATGAAAACCGCATCAGGTAAATCATTATGAATCCCATCGCATAATTCATAGAAAACAAAAATGCGTGGGCAAAATCACTGGCTGGAACATAACTGTAAAGCATCTTCAGTACGCAAAGTGCCCCAACAATCACACCTCCACCAGAGGCTTTCCAAAACATTTTCATGTAAGATTTGAATGTGGAAGTGATGTAATGCGTTCCTGTTTCCGCAGTATGGTTTGTGATGAGATGCGACTTCAGTCTTGTACTGTCAGAGATGAGATCGCGCAGGTTGTTTTTGTGGGATTTATATTTTAAGATATTGAAAAACAACTGCTTAGAATTAAGCAAATAATCCTGCTCGTCATTAATCAAGAAAAGTTTGATAATATCCGACATCCTTGTCAGCTGTTGTCTTATTTTCAACAAAGACTGATTGGTCTTGCTGGAAATACCGTATTTGGAAGAATTTTTGAAAGCAATATTCACAAACTCTAGACATTGATCCAGATAGATTTTGGTCTGTTTATAAATATCATCAGTCGAAGAAAGCTGAAAATCCGGATTTGCTTTAAATTCTGCATTCAGAACATCCAGTTCATTTTGAAGAGCGAGAAATGGATTATCAAAATTCCTGTATTCTGGCGCCATCTTCATCACTTCCACATCCAGCGCATTGCCGATCACGCGCCACGCCAAAATATTAAGCGAAAACAAAAGCTCATTCTTAACGTGTTGGTTATTAATAAATTTATCAATTCTAAGCAATCGGAAAAGTTCATCCATCTTATCTTCCTGTGAATTCTGGAAAAACTGAAGATCTTTTCTTGGTGTTACCAACACATTATCAACCAGATACCAAATTGTATTTTCGTTTTCAATAGGTGGGAGAATCTTGTTCAGAATTCTCTTTTTGAATTCTGGATAGAACGCATTTTCGGAAAGAATATCTGCTTCTGTCAAAGAAAGATTGAATGGTTTGTCTTTGAAAATATGATGAATGTAGAATAATAGATTTTCTTTAATCTTCTCATTATCTTTCAGATAGGCTGTGAAAACACCCAAATCTTCACGCTTTAGGCTTGTGATAATTTCCGATAAAGGCTGCAAAGACAGCGTTTCGTTTCTTTCGCTGAAATAATTTTTCAGAATCGTGCTGAAACTGTCTTTTTTTATTAATCTAATCGCCATCTTACGACAAAAGTAGTCATTATTTCAAAACAATGTTATTCATCTGACGCATAATCCAATTGTGTTTTTTGGTAAGGTAAGGACTTGGATTTTTCGGATCGTATTTTTTGGGATTTGGTAAAACTGTCGCAATCCACGCCGCTTGGCTTTTGGTAAGTTCTTTCGCAGGCTTGTTGTAGTAATACTGTGCTGCAGCCTCAACGCCAAAAACGCCTTGCCCCATTTCTATTACATTAAGGTACCTTTCAAGGATAATATCTTTACCCCAAATTTTCTCGATAATGAACGTATAAATCGCTTCCAAACCTTTTCTCAACCAACTTCTACCTTGCCAAAGAAATACATTTTTTGCAGTTTGCTGGGAAACTGTGCTTCCGCCACGTACGACCTTTCCTTTCTTATCATTCTTTTTCATTGCTTTTTCGATCTGCTTGAAATCGAAACCATTATGATTGAAAAACGCTTGATCTTCCGATGCTAAAACAGCTTTTTTGATATTAGTTCCCATATCGTCGTATGAGATATAGTCCCGTTGTAATTTTCCGTATTTGAAAACACTTCCCAATTGCGTCCAAGTGATTGGCGGATTGAAAAAGATTCCAAAAATAATGAAAAGAATATTGGCGATAACAATGATGTAAAACAGTTTTTTAATGAACTTCCACATTTGAAAAAGAAATTTTTTGCGAAAATAAAACAAAAAAATATCTTATGCGAACAAAAGAAAAAGTGCAGTTGTAAAATAAAAAAAATTATCAAAAAGCAGAACCCAAAATATCCCAGAGAAGTAAGACTAGCATTAAAATAAGACATAACACAAAATCATCAAAGCTGAATTTATTTGATTGTAACGCCAATCTGCTCTTATAATTTTGACGGTATCTTCTTTCTAATTCTTGTTTATCCTCCAGCTTGTTTGTATTGGAATATTTTTTATGATTCATAATTAATCAGAAGTAATTTTTTAAATATGCTAAAAGCTTATTATTTTTTAAAGATTACAAATATTAAAATATGAACACGAAAATAAAAGACAAAAAATAAACAGAAATGTAACATTAGTTAATTAATCAAGTATTATTATTAAAAAATAATTACAAAACAGTTAACACAGAAATAGGACAAAAGTTGCTAAGAAGCGATAGATTTGAATAACAAAAAACCTCACAACTTGCATTGTGAGGTTCTTGTGAGCGCGTCAGGATTGACTTCGTCGAATCTTCGATTTCGAACCTGATACCGCCCCGATTGAAATCGGGATGCCTCTATCCAGCTGAGCTTTTGATTAATTCTATAATCTTGATCTTACTTTTCCAAGATTTGATTTTGAGTTCCCTTTTGTAGGCAAAACTTTTGTCTGTAAATTTTTCAGAATAAACAATTTTCCAATCTTTTGCCTTTGCAGTAAATCCAGAATGGTTTGACAAATGCTTTCGCAAACGTTCATCCAATTCTTCAGATGTATGACCAACATAGAACTTATTAAGACTTTCCGAAAAAAGGATGTAAACTTGAAACATAATTAAAACAAAAAACTCACAATTTACATTGTGAGTTTTTGTGAGCGCGTCAGGATTCGAACCTGAGACCGTCTGCTTAGAA
>JAGNPP010000285.1 GCA_017989575.1 Chryseobacterium sp. | reverse complement strand
GTTCTTTTCTGGAAACAAGTTCGTGCAAGAACATTTCACAATATCGATTTTGACAGACAAAGAATCATCGGAAATTACATTGTTGATTTTTATGTGAAAACGCTTGGATTAATAATTGAAATCGATGGTTCCAGTCACGACGAAAAAGAAGTTTATGATGGGATAAGGCAAACTTATTTGGAATCTTTGAATTTGAAAATATTTAGAATTACAGACTTTGATGTAAAAAACAATTTGACTTTGGTAATGAAAGATTTGGAGGATTTTATTATTGAAAATTACAGATACTAAAATCCCCCTCCTTTGGAGGGGTGGATTCGACCAAAGGGAGAAGACGGGGTGGTTCAGCATAATTGACCACCCCCGAAATCTGAAATTTACAATTTCAAATTTCTCCCCTCCAGAGGAGTGGAATTTTTTCTCAATTCATAACTATATATTTTTCAAATTGAATATCTTTAAAACTTTGAAAATCGAAACTTCACTATGAGAAAAGTTTTTACAAAATATCTGTTTTTCGTATTCCTCGTTCCGATTTTATTATTAATCGTATTTTATTTTTTATCATCAAAAGCCGCAATTGGAACATATGGAGTCAACAGAACTATAAATTTTGGAGGAATCGATATTGCTGCAATTTTGAGAAACCCTATTTATAATTCTTCTTTTTTTATTTTTACATATCTAATATATCTTTTAGGCTATTTTATAATTTTTATACTTCGAAGAATTACAGATTTCATTTATTCATTGACGCATTTCACTATATTTATTACAAACTACTTTTTGCTTAGTATTGACGCAGAAAATAGAATTCTAATTCCATTAACATTGATTGGTTTTATATTTTTCATTTTAAATATCTTTAAAACCACAAAAAAGCCATCAACTATCAACCAACAACTATCAACTAAGTAATGACTTTCCAACAACAAATCCAACAAGGAATTCCCAACCAACTTCCTCAGCCAAAACCATACGAAACCCAAATCAATCACGCTCCAAAACGTAAAGAAATCTTAACAGACGAAGAGAAAAAACTCGCTCTGAAAAATGCTTTACGCTACTTCGAACCCAGATTCCACGCAGAATTGTTGCCGGAATTTAGGAAAGAACTGGAAAAATACGGCAGAATTTATATGTATCGCTTCCGTCCGGATTATGAGATGAAAGCGAGAGACATTGGCGAATATCCCGGAAAATCTGAGCAGGCAAAAGCCATTATGCTGATGATTCAGAACAATCTTGATTATGCTGTGGCTCAACATCCGCACGAACTGATAACTTATGGTGGAAATGGTGCAGTATTTAGTAACTGGGCGCAATATCTTGTAACGATGAAATATCTGTCTGAAATGACGGACGAACAAACTTTGACGATGTATTCGGGTCATCCGATGGGATTGTTTCCTTCGCACAAAGACGCACCGAGAGTGGTGGTGACGAACGGGATGATGATTCCAAATTACTCCAAGCCGGATGATTGGGAAAAATTCAATGCGCTGGGTGTTTCGCAGTACGGACAAATGACGGCGGGAAGTTATATGTACATCGGTCCACAGGGAATTGTGCACGGAACGACGATTACGGTTTTGAATGCCTTCAGAAAAATCAATAAAGAACCGAAAGGCGGATTATTCGTTACTTCAGGTTTGGGCGGAATGTCCGGCGCTCAGCCAAAAGCGGGAAATATCGCAGGTTGTATTACGGTGATTGCCGAAGTGAATCCAAAAATTACAAAAATCCGTCACGAACAGAAATGGGTGAACGAAATCCACGAAGATCTGAACGAATTGGTAGCAAGAGTGAGAAAAGCTCAGGAAAATCAGGAGACGGTTTCTTTGGCTTACCTTGGAAACATCGTTGAGGTTTGGGAGAAATTTGATGAAGAAAATTTAAGAATTGATATTGGTTCAGACCAAACTTCTCTTCACAATCCTTGGGCGGGCGGTTATTATCCGGTCGGGCAAACTTTTGAGGAATCGAATGCAATGATGGCAGAAAACCCTGAATTATTCAAAGAAAAAGTTCAGGAAACCTTGAGAAGACACGCTTCCGCCATCAATAAACATACAGCAAAAGGAACTTATTTCTTCGATTACGGAAATGCCTTTTTACTAGAAGCTTCCAGAGCTGAAGCCGATGTAATGTCAGAAAATCCTACGATTGGAAGGGAATTCAAATATCCGTCATACGTTCAGGATATTATGGGACCGATGTGTTTTGATTATGGTTTCGGGCCGTTCCGTTGGGTTTGTACCAGCGGAAAACCTGAAGATTTGCAGAAAACCGATGATATTGCGTGTGCCGTTTTAGAGGAAATGATTAAAACGTCGCCGGAGGAAATCCAACAGCAGATGAAAGACAATATCACGTGGATTAAAGGCGCTCAGGAAAATAATATGGTCGTTGGTTCGCAGGCGAGAATTCTGTACGCCGATGCGGAAGGAAGAATGAAAATCGCTGAAGCCTTCAACAAAGCCATTGCCAACGGAGAAATCGGGGCGGTGGTTTTGGGAAGAGACCATCACGATGTTTCGGGGACAGATTCGCCGTACAGAGAGACTTCCAACATTTATGACGGCTCGAGATTTACAGCAGATATGGCGATTCACAATGTGATTGGCGACAGTTTCCGTGGCGCAACCTGGGTGAGTATTCACAACGGTGGTGGCGTTGGTTGGGGAGAAGTAATTAACGGTGGTTTCGGGATGTTGCTGGACGGAAGCGATGATGCCGACAGAAGATTAAAATCAATGCTTTTCTGGGACGTCAACAACGGAATTTCAAGACGAAGCTGGGCAAGAAATGAAGGTGCTGTTTTTGCGATTAAACGAGCGATGGAAGCTGAACCGAATTTGAAGGTGACGTTGCCGAATTTTGTGGATGAGAGTTTGTTTTAATCCTTGGAATGAATTCCAAGGTTGGGAAATTGGTCGTCGCTTTGCGACTTATTTGCGTTTTTTTGAAGAGAGTTCTATAGGAACGAACGATATTATAGGGTTGGAATTTATTCCGACAACGATTTGTTTTAATTAAATTGTTATGAAAGAATATACCGTAAAAAATTTATCTTATTCTGTATTCCAAGTGTTTGACGAAAATGAAAAAAAATTAGGTGAAATTTTACATAATTTAATCAATGGATACAAAGAAAAGATTAAAATTAATAATGAAATTTTTAGAATAGAAAATACTGGATTCTTATGGAGCGAAATAAAAATTTATGACAATTATGAAAAATTAATTATAAAATCAGATTCATCAAAAAGTAGACTCGTTTATTTTGGTGATGAAACGGAAATATACACTTACAAAAGTAATGGCTGGATGAGTAGTAAAGTCGATTTATACAAGAAAAATCAAATACTAATATCCATAAAAACCAAAGGAATTTTTAAATACAAATATGAAATTAAAGTTAACAGCGATTTTAAAAATGATTTGTTGATTTTGACTTTTCTAAATTTGGCAATTCGATTTTCCGGAAATAATGGATAATTGATTTTATTTTGTGAAAATTAAAAGTCTCATATTTTTATTACATTTGTAATCAATTTATGACACTCAAAAACACAAAATAATGATAGCAGAAATCCAAAAATACATAGAAATCCAAAACAACATAGATGAGATCTTAAAGAATTCTCCTTTCAAAATGTCTTATATTATTGAGAAA
>JAGNPP010000284.1 GCA_017989575.1 Chryseobacterium sp. | reverse complement strand
TCAAGCCGGGCTGCTGATTCCAAATCCAAATCCCGTTTAGTTTCAAATCAAATTTTCAAAACAAAACATCACTCTTTTCAAAAAAAAATATGCTAATTTTGAAGTATGCGAATAGAAAACGAAATCAAATTAGGGTTCAAAGACGTGATGTTTCGCCCGAAACGTTCCACACTCAAATCCCGCAGCGAAGTTACGATAGAAAGAGAATTCACTTTTCTGCACACCCAGAAAAAATGGAGCGGTGTTCCTTTAATTGCTGCCAATATGGATACTGTCGGAACTTTCGAAATGGCGGATGCCTTGTCCAAAGAAAAAATAATCACAGCCATTCACAAACATTATTCAGTTGAAGAATGGAATCAATTTTTAGCTCGAAAATCTGACGATTTCTACCAATATATTGCCCTAAGCACTGGAACCGGAAAAGCGGACGAAGAGAAAATCAAAACTATTTTGGACGCCAATCCTAAGATTCAATTTCTTTGCATTGATGTTGCAAACGGCTATTCGGAGCACTTTGTAGAATTTGTAAAAAAAGCAAGAGCAAATTTCCCAGACAAAATCATCATCGCAGGAAACGTTGTAACTGGCGAAATGGTAGAAGAACTGATTTTGGCCGGAGCCGATATTATCAAAGTAGGAATTGGTCCAGGTTCGGTTTGTACAACGCGGGTAAAAACTGGCGTTGGCTATCCACAACTTTCCGCAATCATAGAATGTGCCGATGCAGCACACGGATTGGGCGGACAAATCATCGGCGACGGCGGTTGCAAAGTTCCTGGTGATGTGGCAAAAGCCTTTGGTGGCGGTTCAGATTTTGTAATGCTCGGCGGTATGTTTGCCGGACACGACGAAAGCGGTGGCGAAATTGTGGAAGAGAATGGAAAAACTTTTAGATTATTCTACGGAATGAGTTCTCAAACTGCGATGGATAAACATTCTGGTGGCGTTGCAGAATATCGTGCATCGGAAGGAAAAACTGTTAAAGTTGCCTATAAAGGTCCGGTTTCTGACACTGTGAAAGATATTCTTGGTGGTGTGCGTTCAACTTGTACTTATGTTGGAGCATCAAAACTAAAAGAACTTTCTAAGCGAACAACTTTTATACGTGTTCAGGAGCAGGAGAATCAGGTTTTTGGTGGATAATATTTGAAAAATATATTTCATATAACAAATGACGATGATCTCACCGATGATTTGAAGAAAATTCCAATCGTTGGTGAGATCATTGTTTTGTAGAGAAGTCTTGGTTTCTGGAGATTTGAAATCTGAATCCTTAGAAGAATTTGGAAAGGCTTTTCTGATGCAGAAAGTTTGGCTTTGGAAGAATGTTTACATTCCAAAGTTTTGTTGAGTGAAAAAGACATTGAATCAGCTCTGAATCTTTGGAAAACCTAAATATATTCCGCAAGATCAAAACTTAAGATTTTTCCGATTTGCAAAAAGCCAGGATTCACATTCAGACTTGCATTGAGGGAAATATTTTGATTGGTGATGGGATGTTGAAAATTAAGTTGATGAGAGTGCAAAGGCATTGCGGTCACGTTGAAACTATTCAACCATAATTTGTTTTGCTTGTTGCAACCGTGTTTTCTGCAACCTAAAATGGGATGTAAAATATGCTTGAAATGTTTTCTTAATTGATGAAACCTACCCGTCTCAGGAATCGCTTCTACCAAAGAATAGCGCGAGGTTGGATGTTTTAGAAATGGTAAATCGATTTCAGAAATCATCAGTCGTTTGTAGTATGTCACGGCATTTTGAACGATTTCATTTTCATTGGTCAAATCGTAATCAATCGTTTCTTCCTCCTTTGTCCAGCCTCGGAGAATCGCCAGATATTTCTTCTCAACTTCACGATTCATAAACTGGTCACTCAATAATTTAAGCGTTTCTTTATCAAATGCAAATAGCAAAACACCTGATGTTTTTCGGTCTAAACGATGTACAAGATGAACTTTTTTTCCAATTTGATTCGTCAATTTCTCCACGGCATATTCATCTGCTGGGCCGGCATATTTTGACTTATGAACCAAAAGTCCACTCGGTTTGTTGATCGCAATAAGGTAGTCGTCTTGATAAAGAATTTCTAACATTGAGCAAAAGTAGAGATTTTCATATTATCAATGATTTGGAAAAAGGTGATAATCGATGAGAAAAACGTCATTCAAGTGCAGAATCGTAACTAGCCCTGATGGTAGTGGAAATCCTTTTTTGCGTGGGCTTCGAGATCTTTTGATTAACAAATGGTGATGCAAAAAAGATTGTAACGGACAGCAGGTTCCCGGCTCCTAATTATTTGATTAAATTCAAAATAAATGTAAAATTTTCCGTTGTTTTTAAAAACTTCCATCTTCCATCATCTCACTTCCGGCAAAATCCTTATTTTTGCACTTCAATTAAACTAAATATGGCAAAGCAAGAAGATGTTTTCAAGAAAGTGATTTCTCACGCAAAGGAATATGGTTTTATTTTCCCAAGTTCTGAGATCTATGACGGACTTTCTGCGATCTACGATTACGGACAAAACGGTGCGGAACTGAAAAACAACATCAAACAATATTGGTGGAAAGCGATGGTTCAGCTGAACGAAAACATCGTGGGCATCGACTCTGCCATCTTTATGCACCCAACGATCTGGAAAGCTTCCGGACACGTGGACGCGTTCAACGATCCATTGATCGACAACAAGGATTCTAAGAAAAGATTCCGTGCAGATGTTTTGATCGAGGATTATTGCGCGAAAATTGAGGACAAAGAAAATAAAGAAATCGAAAAAGCGGCCAAGAGATTTGGTGATGCTTTTGACAAAGCAGAATTTGAAGCGACGAATCCAAGAGTTTTGGAATATCGTGCGAAAAGAGCGGCAATTCTTACGAGAATGGCGAAATCTTTGGAAAACGAAGACCTTGCTGATGTGAAAGCGCTCATCGAAGAATTGGAAATTGCTGACCCTGATACAGGTTCTAAAAACTGGACGGAAGTGCGACAATTCAACCTGATGTTTGGGACCAAATTGGGTGCTTCTGCTGATACGGCGACGGATCTATATTTGAGACCGGAAACGGCTCAGGGGATTTTTGTGAATTATCTGAATGTTCAAAAAACGTCAAGACATAAATTGCCTTTCGGGATTGCGCAGATTGGAAAAGCATTTAGAAATGAGATCGTTGCGAGACAATTCATTTTCCGAATGAGAGAATTTGAACAAATGGAAATGCAATATTTTGTTGCGCCTGGAACGGAGCTTGAATTCTACGAAAAGTGGAAACAAACACGTCTAAAATGGCATTTGGCTCTTGGATTGGGCGAAGATAATTACCGTTTCCACGACCACGAGAAATTGGCACATTATGCAAATGCAGCAGCAGATATTGAGTTTAATTTCCCATTTGGTTTCAAAGAATTGGAAGGAATCCACTCAAGAACTGACTTTGATTTGAAGGCTCACGAAGCACATTCTGGTAGAAAATTACAGTATTTTGATCCGGAAAGAAACGAGAATTATGTGCCTTACGTTGTAGAAACTTCGGTTGGTTTGGATAGATTGTTCCTTGCCTTATTCTCGACTTGTCTTAAGGATGAAGTTCTGGAAGATGGCTCTGAGAGAACAGTTCTAAGTTTACCACCAGCTTTGGCACCTGTGAAAGCAGCGATTCTTCCGTTGATGAAAAAAGATGGT
>JAGNPP010000063.1 GCA_017989575.1 Chryseobacterium sp. | reverse complement strand
CGGAACCAAAGTTCCATTTTGGGGAAGATTTGGCGAGATGCCACCAGCAGAAGGAATGCCACCTTTGGCAGAGGAATATAAAAACCAAATAATGCACGTCTCGCTCCCAATTTCCAAAGAAACAACTTTGATGGGAAGCGACTCTCTACCCGGAATGGGCGAATACAAAAGCGGGAACGATTTTTCGGTTTCCATCAACACCGATTCCAGAGAGGAAGCTTTGAATCTTTTCACCAAACTTTCCGAGGGCGGAAAAGTGACGATGGAACTACAAGACACTTTTTGGGGCGCTTATTTCGGAATGTGGAAAGACAAATTCGGAATCCAATGGATGGTAAATTATGACGACCCAGAGAAAGTGCAGTCTCATTAATTATAATTTAAAATTTACGAATTACGCTTTATATCTGTAACTTACAGATTATGAACGTTTGATTTAATCATTTATCAATTATCAATCATCATTTATAAAAATTAACTTATGCCAAAATTAAATCCTTACCTCAATTTTGATGGTACAGCAGAAGAAGCTTTCAAATTTTACCAATCTGTTTTTGGCGGAGAATTCGTCGGAGGCGTGATGAAAATGGGAAATGCGCCCGGAACCGAAAACTTCTCGGAAGAAGAAAAAAATAGAGTGATGCACATCGCATTGCCAATTGGGAAAGACCTTTTGATGGCGTCTGACACAATGCCCTCCATTGGGCAAACACTCACACAAGGAAACGGAAATTACATTTCTATCTTCCCAGAAAGTAGGGAAGAAGCAGACAGGATTTTCAATGCGCTTTCTGCAGGTGGAGAAGTAGAAGCTCCAATGGAAGACCAGTTTTGGGGCGATTATTTCGGTAGCTTCAAAGATAAATTTGGGGTTTACTGGATGATTAATTTCAGTAAAGATTCTGCATATGAGGGATAAAATGAAATTGAAAGCTTTGCGATTGTAAAGCTTTCAATTTATAAATTTAAATATCCAAAAAATTCATTTGCAGGAATATTTAAATCAATAAAATTAAATTTCAGCTGTTTATTTTCATCTTTAAGGATATTATATATCTTTATACTTTCTTTATCAGATGAGAGATAATGAATAATACTTTGCTCTACATCAGCTTGTGAAAATAACTTTGAGTCATTTGGGATAATATTTCGTTCTTTCAATTCTAATTTTCCTTTTTTGCTGAAAACTATCTTTGCTATTTCTCCAGTTTTAACGGAATGATTTAAATTGAAAGGAAGTATTGCAAGGTTTTTTAAAGGTAATTCATCTAATGAACCGCCAACACAGTACTCTGCTATTGAGATTGTAGAAACAAACATTTTAATTTCATTATGCAGAAAATATTTATAGTATTCCATTGCATTTTTAAATAATGGATCTTCATCATTTAAAAATCGAATAAAAAAGCTTGTATCTAATAAAACGCTACTAACTTTCATAGTTTCCTCTTATTTGTCTTAACCATTCATCAGGATTAATTTTGTTTAACCAAGAATTTTTCGCTTTTGATCTTAGATTTTTAAGATAGTCTTCATCGAAAGACGGGTTGTAATCAATTAATTCAATAAAATCTAAATTTGTAAAATCAATATCTCCATTTTCTGAATGTTGTTTCCCTTTTGCTCTAATTCCCAAAGATTTATAAAGAATATTTTCTTCTTGTTTTTCTAAAAATGTAATTGGTGTTTGAATTCTCACAGTTCCATATTCATCTGTAAGTAAGTGGATATTAGCTCTATCTTTTCCTCCTGCATTTGTAATTTTCCCGTAAAAATAAAACTCTGCTTCCGCCCATATTGCTTCTGTCCTTTTATATTCTGAAAATTTATCAATGTGAATAATATTTGAGTTATTCATTGATGTCGTAATATCAAAAGAAAAATCTTTCTTAATTGCTAATTCTTGTAAATTTTCGATGGCTTTCGCTGTATTGATGTCGAGATAATCAATAGAATCAGTATTTGATATCAATCCAAGAATAGCATTAAAACTTACAATATGTTGTATTCCAGTTTTAAAAATATTTCTTACAGAGCCTACTTGTATGTCATAAGAAATTATTGGTCTGTTTTTTTTATCTCCTGAATATAATAAATCCTCAACATTCTCCAAAATAGAAATTATCTCCTTGATATCAAAGTTATCAGGAGTTATTTCGACGTTTCCAATTTTTCCGGAAACTTTTATCTCTATTTGCCCATCTTTTTCCACATTGCAAAATAAGCAAAATTATTTTAATTTTTTTAATACTAAAAATTTAAAATGAAATCTTTAAATCACTTAAAAAACATCACCTCTGCGAAGCGCGCCCCGACCTGAATGGAGCTCTTTTTTGTAGCTGGAAACGCGATGGCAAAAAAAGCGGGAATGGAGGGCGGAAAAAGGCACCCAAAATATTCATAAAAAAGAGCCAAAATAAATTCTGACTCTTGATTTTGTTTTATTCTTTGATGAATTTCTCTATCAATTCCTGATCGCTGGTTTTTATCTTGAGGAAGTAATTTCCTTTTGCCAGTTGAGAAACATTGATGTTGTTTTTTGTTTCTGTTTTTATCAATCTTCCCAAAACATCGTAAATTTCTATGGATTGAATTGCTTTTTCAGTTGAAATATTGATGAAGTTTTTTGCTGGATTTGGATAGATTTTGACCTGCGTTTTCTTAAGGTCTGTAACACTAAGTGTTTGGTAGGTTTTATAAAAATTGAGAATACCGTAGCCTTGTTGATCGTCGTAATTTGGATAGAGTGATGCGTCCTGCCTTAGCTTGTCTTTCACCGCTTCACGAGAAATGCTCTTCGGCAAAGATTGCAAAAGACAAGCAACGCCACCTGCAGCCACAGGATTTGCCAAAGATGTCCCACTGGCTTGAGTCACTTGTCCACCATAAACAGTGAAAGTTTCTGTCCCTCTCGCCACGCCATCAGGCTTTACAACGCCGTCTGCATTCGGTCCGTAGGATGAAAAAGTAGAACTGGTTCCTTGGCTGGTAACGGCGCCAATGGTGAAAACCTTCTCATTATCAGCCGGTGTGGCAACGTAATGCCAGCTATTGTTTCCGTCGTTTCCGGCAGCAAAAGTGACGAAGATTCCTTTCTCTGTCGCAATTTGTGCACCTCGGGCGATGAAGGATGTTGTCCCGTTCATATCTGCATAGGTGTAATCATACCGGCTGTCGTCGAAAGTGTGATAGCCTAATGATGTTGAGATGAGATCTACACCTTTTCGGTCCGCTTCTTCCGCCGCCTCTATCCAGTAGAGTTGTTCTTCGGGGATTTCGTTTCCAGCGTCTTCGGAAGCATAAAGATAAAAATCGGCATCTGGAGCAGTTCCCACAAATTGTCCATCCAAATAGCCACCAATCGCGCCCAGGCAAACACTTCCGTGGGAGTTCAAAGAAGTATTGTAGATGTCGGAGGTTTTATTAATGAAATTGTAACCGCCTTTGATTTGTCCGTTGTCCCGAAGTCTTTTGAAGGCATTTCCAGTATTCACACTGGGGAATCCAGTGTCGATCACAGCAATCGTCATTCCCGTGCCTGTGAATCCAGCCACGTGAAGTGCGCGGACGTTGATTTGATTGGCCTGCGGCAGTCCGTAACCATAGTTGAAAGTGGTGATTGCAGATTTGTTTCCAATTTCTTGAAGATCTTTGAACTTTTCAATTTTTTCGGTGCGTTTTCCGCCGTTTGGATTTCTCACGAAACTTTCCACGTGATCCACAAAGCTTTGTTGAGCTAAAGTTTGAATCTGAGTTGGAGTCGCATTCACCGCCACGCCATTCAGCCATTTGGAGTAATCTGTAACTGTAAATCCAAGGTTTTGAATATTAGTGATATAACTTTGTTCAATAGGCGCATCCTGATCCGAAAGTGTAATTCCAAGATTGCTTCTCCTCTCCAAAGATTTTTGGCTAAGTTCTGATAATGGATTGGAATAGAAAGCCGCTTTGTTGGGTTTGTCTTTGAAGAAAACAAAAACTAATTCGGTTTGAGCCGTTGCTATCAAAGAAAAGCTAACCGACAAAATTGTAAAGATTTTTCTCACGTTTTGGTGATTTGGATTTTTTAAACTGATAAATAAATGTAAATTTACAAAATAATGTTTTTGCATTTGAAATCGGTTAGAAGAATTATTTGTACTAATATTCACAATGATTTCAGATGCTCTTAATAATAAATATTTGATTATGAAGAAAATCCAAATGGTTGATTTACAAAGCCAATACTATAAAATTAAAAGTGAAGTTGACAATGCAGTTTTGAATGTGATGGATTCTGCGGCTTTTATAAATGGTCCGGAAGTCAAATCTTTCCAAGCAGATCTGGAAACATATTTGGATGTAAAACACGTGATTCCTTGTGCCAATGGAACAGACGCACTTCAGATTGCGTTGATGGCTTTGGACCTGAAGGAAGGCGATGAGGTGATCACAGCAGATTTTACATTTGCTGCTACGGTGGAAGTGATTCATTTACTGAAACTAAAATCTGTTTTGGTAGATGTGGATTATGATACTTTTACCATCGATACAGAAGCCATTAAAAAAGCAATCACACCAAAAACAAAAGCAATCATTCCGGTTCATATCTTTGGACAATGTGGCAATATGGAAGAAATTCTGAAAATTGCTAAAGAACATAATTTGTACGTTGTTGAAGATAATGCACAAGCAATTGGTTCAGATTTCATTTTTTCTGATGGAACTGAGAAAAAAGCCGGTACAATGGGAACAATCGGAACAACATCATTTTTTCCATCCAAAAACTTAGGTTGCTATGGCGATGGAGGTGCAATTTTCACTAATGATGATGAACTGGCTCACAGACTGAGAGGCATCGTAAACCACGGAATGTACGAGCGTTATTATCACGACGAAGTTGGTGTAAACTCAAGATTGGACAGCATTCAAGCGGCAGTTTTGAGAAAGAAATTACCAAACCTTGATTCTTACAACGAAGCCAGAAGAAAAGCCGCCGATTATTATGACGAAGCTTTTGCCGGAAACGAAAATACCCTAACTCCGAAAAGAGCAGAGAATTCCACACACGTTTTTCATCAATATACTTTGAGAATTACGAATGGAAAACGCAACGAATTGCAACAGTATTTGACTGAAAAAGAAATTCCTGCGATGATCTATTATCCTGTGGCGCTTAGAAAACAAAAAGCTTATTATCAAGAAAGCAATCCTGCTGATTTTGTGAATACAGACAAATTATTAAATGAAGTAATTTCTCTACCAATGCACACGGAATTGGATGAAGAACAGTTGAAGTATATTACGGATTCTGTTTTGGAATTTTTTGGGAAATAAATGATTTCACAATCATAAATCATTTATCAACTATCATTTATCAATTATAAAAAATGTCCATACTAGTAACAGGCGGTCTCGGCTACATCGGTTCTCACACAGTTGTAGAGTTGATCAATAATAATTTTGAAGTCATCATTGTTGATGATCTTTCTAATTCAGAAAAATTTATTCTCAATAATATAGAAGAAATTACTGGAAAACGTCCGATTTTCTATCCTTTCGATTTGACGAGGAAAGAATTGTTAACCCAAGTTTTTGAGGCTCATAACATCGAAGGTTGTATCAATTTTGCTGCCTTCAAAGCAGTGGGAGAGAGTATGGAAAAACCTTTGGATTATTATGAGAACAATCTTTTTTCTTTGATTAATATCCTTCAGGAATTCAGAAAAAGGAATATTTCCAACTTTATTTTTAGTTCGTCTTGCACCGTTTATGGCCAAGCAGACGAAATGCCGATCGACGAAAATACACCACTGAAAGAAGCAGAATCTTCCTACGGAAAAACCAAACAAATGGGCGAGGACATCTTGAAAGATTTCTCAAAAGCTTATCAGAAAAGAGTTTCATTATTAAGATATTTCAATCCAATTGGTGCGCATCCATCGGCTTTGCTTGGAGAGTTGCCATCCGGAATTCCGAACAATCTTGTTCCTTACGTGACGCAAACTGCCGCGGGAATCCGAGAAAAACTAAGCGTTTGGGGCGATGATTATCCAACCGAAGACGGAACTGCCATCCGCGATTATATCTATGTTTTGGACTTGGCAAAAGCGCACGTTGCAGCGCTTAAAAAACTTATAAATTCTGAAGAAGAAACCGTTCTGGATGTATATAATTTGGGAACAGGAAAAGGTTCATCAGTTCTAGAAGTGGTCAAAGCTTTTGAATTGGCAAATGATGTTGAAGTTCCTTATCAAATCTGTCCTAGGCGAGAAGGCGATATTACGATTGCCTACGCCAATGCAGACAAAGCCAAAAAAGAACTCGGCTGGAAATCTGAAACAACGCTGGAAGAAGCGCTCAGAACCACTTGGGAATGGCAGAAATATCTGAAAGAACGAACGAACTAATAGAAAAAATCCAATCAAAACTGATTGGATTTTTTATTAATTTTTCTTTTCCGCAAAACTGAAAATATTATGCAAGCTGATCTCAGAAAAACTCTTGGATTTGATTTTCGAAGCATTAATCATCGCTTTTGCTAAAACCGAAGTTGGCAACGGTTGTTGACTTTTGAAAAGTCCCAATTTATTAACAAATTTCAAAGCTTTCAATCCGAAAACTTCACCGCTTCTGTCAGAGTTTTTGCGCTCCAGCATTCCGGGTTTGAAGAAGGTTGTTTTCTCGAATTTCAGATTTTTGATGGCTTCTTCCAGTTCGCCTTTCATTCGAGAATAGAAGATTTTGGAATTCGGATTTGCGCCATAAGAAGAAACTAGAACGAAATCCTCCACCTGATTTTCCTTCGCCGCTTTTGCAAAATTATATTGATAATCGTAATCAATTTTCCATTGGTTGTCTTTGCTACCCGCCGTTTTTAGCGTCGTTCCGAGACACGCAAATGCAACGTCGCCCTTCACGAGGTGTTTCCATTCTTCCGGTTGGTCAAAATCTACTAGATGTGCTTTCACTTTTTCGTGGTGAAAATCCGAGCGTCTTCTTACAAAAATATCGATTTGTTCATAGTCGGAATCCAAACAAAGTTGATCCAACAGGTCCTTTCCGGTTGCGCCTGTAGCGCCAATTACCAAAGCTTTCATAGTATTAAGTTTTGATAATAAAGTTAAGTAATATTTTCGAATATGAATAATGCAAGAATTGTGACCTAAAACCTTCGACCAAAATTCTAAAACCTCAATCAATTCAACTGATTGCGATATTCTGCCCAGATGATTTTAAACCATTCTGTAAAATGCTCAGGATTTTCATTGATTTCCTTCTCAAGATTTGGGATAGAAACGTAACGGATCTCAGAAACTTCTTCCGCATTCAAATCAAATTCTCCCGAGAAATTCCCCGTGAAAACATAATCTAATTCGTGCTCCCAAAGTCCGTCTCCAACATCAGCTTTATAGATAAAATGAAACTTTTCCGTCAATTGGCAATCAATTCCCAATTCCTCTTTTGTGCGTCTTTTGGCGCCGTCCAGATAAGATTCATTGAGGCGTGGATGTGAGCAACAAGCGTTTGTCCATTGGTTTGGCGAATGGTATTTTTCTTCAGCACGTTTTTGCAAAAGCATTTCGCCTTGGTCATTGAACAGAAACACGGAAAATGCACGATGCAAAAGCCCATTTTCGTGCGCCTGCATTTTTTCCATTTGTCCTAAAACTTCATCATTCGGATTTACCAAAACCACTTTTTCCATGGCACAAAAATAAGGATTTTAAACAAATCAACTGAAAAACATTCCAATAAAAAATCATTTTAGAACCAGCAAAGAAAACCATTGTAATTGTCTCAAGTTTCGTTTTTTAACAATATAATTAGCCTCTAATAGTGTTATCTCAACTTTCTTAAATTACGATGTTGATGACTTCACCAATGATTTTTTAATGTGTCCCTCTTGAATGTTGAGTTTTTCAATCATATTGCATCGAACGTGGGAAATCATTTGTGATTTATTATTTTTTTAAGTGTAAAAACTTTTATTATCTTCGGATGTTAAAATAAAATATATACAAATGCTTGTCAAAAAAAGTTTTACATTCAAAGGGATTTTCGAATTTGCTGGTCATCACCTTTGGTGGCTTATTGCCTATATGTTGATTATTTCAGTGTTGTATCAATTCTTAAACTGGCATTGGATTTCCATTCTGCATCTGTTGCTTTGGGATATTGTTTGTTAAAAGCATTTTTCAAGTTTTCTGGAACGTTTGCGGAATTTAAATCCTGTGCTTTTGCAAAACCGGTCGTAAAAAATGCGACTGCTAAAATTTTTAATATTTTCATAATAATGATTTTTTATTTTAAACAAAGTACGTTCTTGAATCTGTAAACAATTTGGAATAATCCATTTTATCAAAAGATTTTCACGTAAAGTGGATCATCAATCCCAATTCTTTACAGTTTTAATAGGTATATTTATCGTAAATAATTTCTTAATGAAGATATTGATAGTAGAAGACGAAGTACAAATGCTGGAGAATATGGCCAAAAACCTAATAGCAGAAGGGTTTTTAATTGAAACAGCCAATAATATCCTACAGGCTCAAGAACGCATTGGCGTTTATGAGTATGATTGTATTCTTTTAGACATCAATCTTCCCGATGGAAATGGCCTGGAACTTCTTAAAATGATCAAAGAAAAAGGTTTGCAGGACGGTGTAATAATCGTTTCTGCAAAGGATTCTTTGGATGATAAATTGAAAGGACTGGATCTTGGGGCAGATGATTATCTCCCAAAACCTTTTCATATGGCAGAACTTCGTGCCCGGGTAAAAGCAATTTTAAGACGAAAAAATTTTGATGGTAATGATGAACTTCGACTGGGAAATATGGCAATTAATACCTCAAACAGAACTTTATTTATAGAAAAAAAGCAAGTAGAATTAAACCGAAAGGAATATGATGTTCTGCTTTATTTAGCGTCGAATAAAGACCGTTTGGTCAATAAAAATGCACTTGCAGAGCACGTTTGGGGCGATAATATCGATCAGGCAGACAGTTTTGATTTTATCTATTCACAAATAAAAAATTTACGCAAAAAACTGGAAACTCACAATGCAGATATTGAAATAAAGGCGGTGTATGGAATCGGATATAAAATGCAGTACAAGTGAAACTCCTGAATTATACTTCAACTTATTTTTCCATAATGCTCTTGGGTTTACTTTCCATCTGGGCAGTGGTTTTTTATTACGCAATGTTTAATGAAATCTATGACAGCATTGATGATGGTCTGGAGCACCGCAAAATGGTTTTGATCGCTCGTGCGAATGAAGATCTCACGCTTTTAGACAAGCCACAATATGACGAATATTTATTCACGGTAAAGAAAGTTGATTATAATAACTATCGTGGTTTTAAAGATATTTACAAGGATTCTGTAATGTTTATGGTGAATGAAAAAGATTATGAGCCGGTCCGCTTGCTGGAAAGTGTCTTTAAAAAAAATGACGATTATTACAAAATTTCCGTGGTTACGTCAATGGTCGAAGAAGATGATCAGATTAATAATCTATTAAAATATACCCTCATTTTATATGCGGTTTTGGTCCTCAGCATTTTGCTTTTAAATAATTTGTTTTTGCGGAAAGTGTGGAAACCTTTTTACAGAATATTAGATCAATTAAAAGGGTATCAACTCGAAAAAAATGAACCAATCCTCTACACCGCGACGAAAATTGAAGAATTTTCTTTATTAAATGAAAGTATTAAAAAACTCTTAAACAGAACGCAAGAAACTTATGCTAACCAAAAACAGTTTATAGAAAATGCCAGTCATGAACTGCAAACGCCGTTGGCTATTGCAATCAATAAATTAGAACTTTTGTTTGAGGATGAGACATTATCTGAAACCCAGGCAGAACAATTACAGCAAACTTTGGAAAATCTGGAAAGATTAACGCGATTAAATCGCTCCCTTTTGCTGATATCAAAAATTGAAAATGATCAGTTTCAAACGCGTGAAGAAATCGATTTGAAAGCAGTGATAGCGAAAATTATTTCTGATTTTTCTGAAATGCTTATTCATAAAAATCAGCAAGTGAAGTTCGAGGCAAAAGACAGAATTTTTAAGAATACAAATTTAGATCTGATCTATATTTTATTTTCAAATCTCATTAAAAATACCATTTCTCACGGGCAATCCGGGAGCGAAATTTCAATGAAATTGACCGATAAAAATTTCGTGATCAGTAATTATTCCACAAGAGAATCTTTACAAAATGAAGCCATTTTTGAACGGTTTCAAAAAATGGGAGACAACGCCAATTCTACGGGTTTGGGACTTTCCATTGCCAAAAGTATTGCAGAAAAATTCGGTTTTACTTTGGAATATCATTTTCAAAATGGGCAGCATTATTTTAGGGTTGAGTTTAATTAAATATTGCATTTTAAAATTTTTCCCAAATTCTTACAGTTTTGCCTCGCATCTTTGCATTAAATAATTTAAAAATATGTCTAAAATACCTTATTTAATAGCACTTGTAGTATCTTTCAGTTTCATTTCCTGTGAAAATGATATTACAACTTCACAAGTTCCATCGATTGTAGAAAATACTTTTAAAAGTAAATTTGCCCAGGCAAAAAATGTAGAGTGGGAATTTGCAAACGATACGTATGAAGTTAGTTTTGAAGTAGAAAACATCGACCACGATGCGCTTTTGGACAGTTCCGGAAATCTGTTAAAATATAAACATAGAATTGATGGAACCGCCGTCCCAAAGGAAATTAGAGCCTTTCTTGCAAAAGAACATCCAAAAGGAAAATGGGACGATGCTGAATATGTGGTTGACGGAAATTCCAAATACTTTCAGATAGAACTGGACGGTTTCTTTACTGATACAAAACTGGTTGTGGATAGTAATGGAAAAGAATTGCCAAATAGTAAATATTGGAATTAAAATTATACACAAACCATCCAGAACAGTATTTTGAACTATTTTTTAAACTTTGATGAATAAAAGTTCTTCTCGAAAAAAAAGCAAATTACCGCTATATTTTTCACTGCTTTTCGTAGCAATTTTGGTAAGTTGTTATTTTGCTATTCCATCCGTA
>JAGNPP010000283.1 GCA_017989575.1 Chryseobacterium sp. | reverse complement strand
AACCGGTTTGCTTTTCTCGCAGACGGAAAAAGAAAACGAAATCGAAAACGTCGTGATCCAAGGCGTTAAAAAATATAAGAACAAAAAGGAAAATCCAGCCTACGCCATAATGCGTGAAGTTTGGAAAAAAAAGAAATCCAACGGGCTCCTGCTTCACAAAGATTACCAATACAAAACGTACGAAAAGATCGATTTCCGACTGGATAATATTGACAGCGCTTTCACAAAAAAAAGAGCGTTCAAGGGAATGGATTCTATTCTTTTCAAATACAATGATTCATCTGAGATAGCTGGGAAAGCTGTTTTACCAATCTTCATCACCGAAAGTATTTTTCAGACTTACGGAAAAAACGACCCTAAAAAAGAACGTAAAGATCTTGTTGCCACCAGACTTTCTGGATTGAAGAATAATCAAATTGTTTCCAAAACGATACAGAATATGTATCAGGATATCAATATCTATGACAACACCATCAATTATTTGAACATTGGCTTTGTAAGCCCTGTTTCCACAGACGGTTTTGGAATTTTCGACTATAATATCACGGATACGATTGAGATCAATACTGTGAGAAGCTACGAAATCCGATTCACTCCCAAAAACCCTGATGCATTGGCTCTGAAAGGCAGACTTTATATTTCCATGGACAAATATAATGTGATGAAAGTGGAAATGCAGACCAATAAAAAAATCAATATTAATTTTGTAAAAAACATTGCTACAGATTTAGAATTTGACAATCCAGATGATTCCACATTTATCCCAATCCGAAACGAAACAACGTTGCAATTGGTAATGAATGATAAGGAAAAAGCAAAATCTGTGATTGCAAAACGAGTGGCAAATTACACAGAATATCAATTTGACAAAGGAATCACAGATGATTTCATCAATAAAATAATTGTGCCCGAAGACGAAGCTGTGAGCAAAGATGAAAGCTATTGGCAAGCCAACAGAACAGAAATCCTGACCACCAGCCAGCAAAACATCTACAAAATGTACGACGAATTGCAAGATAATCCGAAGTACAAAAAAATTGTTAAAGTCATAGAAATTGCGAACTCCGGCTATATTCCTGTTGCGGATAGTGGTTTGGATTTAGGAAATATTTTCCAGTCTTTTGGATATAATGATATTGAAGGCGTACGACTGCGAGGCGGTTTCCGAACTTACCGTGGTAAAAATGATATGTGGCGAATCCAAGGCTATACGGCTTACGGTTTCCGCGATCAGAAATGGAAATTTGGAGCAGAAGCGAAGTATATGTTCAATAAAACCAATCGATTCCAAATCGGAACAGGATTCAGAGAAGATGTCCTGCAATTGGGCGTTCAGCTCACCACAGACGAGGGAATTATGACCAGATCATTTGCTTCCTCATCTGTTTTGAACAGTGGCGAAACAACAAGTATGAGTTCTGTAAAACAAACCAATATCTACACAAGTATTGAGCCTTGGAAAAACATACAATTGCGTTTGGATGCGACACAACAGAGCATCCAATCGGCGGATTCTAATTTGTTCAACATCAATTTTTACAAAAATGGTGTTTTGCGAAGCAATCTGAATGATACCCGATTTACCGCAACCGTGATTGCAAGACCTGGCGCAAAATTCTCAACTTATGGGATAGACCGTTACGAGATGACTGCTTTGGCAACCAATCCGACTATTATTTTGAAATATACCAAAGGTTTTGAAGGTATTTTCAATTCTGATTACAATTATAACAAGCTTCAGTTTTACTACTCTCAACCCGTGATTTTGGGCAACTGGGGAAGACTTTTTGCTAATGTAGAAGCGGGGAAAAACTTCGATTCTCTCCCACTCGCTTTGCAAAACGTTTTGCCTGCCAATCAATCTTATGGTTTGGTGCGAGGCGTTTTTTCTTTGATGAATTATTATGAGTTTGTGGCAGATTCTTATGCGGTTTTGTTTTTGGAACATCATTTCAACGGGAAAATCCTATCTCAGATTCCATTAATCAAAAAATTAAAACTAAGAGAAGTTGCATTTTTCCGTTCTGGCGTTGGAAGTTTGAAACAAGGTTCTATCAATATGAACGCTGGAAATATTCCTTTGACCGCTCCGGAAAAACCTTACTACGAATATGGTTTTGGAATCGAGAACATTGGTTGGGGCAATTTCCGAATTATGAGAATTGATTTTAACTGGAGAGGCAATTACCTTAATAACAGCACGCCGACTTCACAGGTTAGAAAATTCGGGGTTCAGTTTGGTTTTCAGGCGAATTTTTAGGAAATTTGTGAAGCACAGATTCATCTGGAATCTCTCTAATTTTTCTAATAAAATCATTAATGAAAATCCAAAAGATTGCTCTATTACTAAGTTTCTTAATTGCTTTAAATTTATATTCACAAAGACAATTTGTATTTTTTGGTTCTTACAATTGGGACAAAGGTTCTGAGGCAGTTTATGTTTATGAACTTGATAATGAAACCGGAAAATTGACCAAAGTTGCATCTTCTTCGGATGTCATCAATCCAGGCTACATCACAGTTTCCAATGATGGCAAATATGTTTACGCTTCGTCCGACGCCAAAATGCCAAACGGAACTGTCAGCGCTTTCGCTTTTGATGCTGATAAAAAATCATTGACTTTCCTTAATCAACAAAAAACTAGCGGTGAAAATCCCGTTTATGTGAATGTTGATAAAAGCGGAAAATGGCTCATCAATGCGACTTACAATCAACCAACAATTTCTGTTTTTCCACTTCTTGAAAATGGAAAAATCGACTCGATTGCGCAACATTTCACATTCACAGAAGGAAGTGGCGTTGACCCGAAAAGACAAGACAAAGCGCACACGCATTCGGCTGTTTTTTCGCCAGATTACAAGACTTTGCTCGTTGCTGATTTAGGCGCTGACAAAATTCTTCAATATCCTTTTGACACCAATCTGAAACAACCTTTGAAAGACAGTCAAAGTACTTTTATCAACACAAAACCTGGAAGCGGACCGAGGCATATCACTTTCAGTAAGGATGGAAAATTGGCTTATTCAATCGAGGAATTGGCTGGAATGATTTCGGTTTATGATTTTTCTGAAAATAAGTTGAAAGAAATCCAGAGAATTGCAACGCACACAGACAAAATCAAAGAAGGTTTTGAAAGTTCCGATGTTCATATTTCGCCAGACGGAAAGTTTCTTTACGCCAGCAACAGAGGGAAAGAAAATAATATTGCAATTTTTAAAATTAAGGAAGATGGAACTTTGAAATCTATCGGTTATCAATCTGTGAAAGGAAAACATCCAAGAACTTTTGCAATTGATGAAACTGGGAAATTCATAATTGTGACCAATGTTATTTCTCAAAATGTAACGGTTTTCAAAAGAAATCTGGAAACCGGAATGTTGAAAAAAGTAGGCAAACCAATCAAGATTAAAAACGTGACTTGTGTGAAGACGAAGATGTATTGATTTTGATTTAATTTCGTAATTTGGTTTGATAAAACTATAAAATGGAAATAAGAAATTTACTCAGAATAATTTTTAGGATTTTTGGATTATACACAGTAATCAACTTAACTTTTAATTTCCTTCCTCAACAAATTTCATATCTAATAAATTCAAAGATTTACTTTCCATTTGACAATCAAGAAAGTGGAATTACTCAAATCTGGATTTATTTATTTGTTGTAATTCTTTTAATAATTCTGG
>JAGNPP010000282.1 GCA_017989575.1 Chryseobacterium sp. | reverse complement strand
GAGAAGCTTTGGCAAAATCGGGAGTTCCGAAAAAAACAACATTGAGGGATTTAGTCATTGATTTTATAATTGATAAATGAAAGTTGATAATTGATTTTTAAGTCGAATCACTCGCAGCCCGACTTGAGTGGAAATCCTTTTTTGCTTGGACTCAAGTTCTATTTAAACTGAAATCGTCTGCAAAAAAGATTGACTTCGTCGAACCACTTCGTTAGGTTTGGGAACGGAAGGCGGAATAGCTGCCATAAATATTATCCTATTGATTGAGCATATAAGTTTTGTAATTCAACATTTTGACTTTGCCGATGTCCAAAAGGAATATCAGCGTGTCGGAAATGGATTCTTTGGAGTGGAAATTGAGATTGGCAGCGACTTCTTCCAAAGCCATCGGTCGCTTGGCAAGCTGTTCGAAAATCTCTGTTGACAAGGTTCTTTTGGTATTTGTTTTCTTTCTGCAAACAGAACATTTGCCACAATTCTCCGCGTCTCGTTCTCCGAAATAACTGAGAATCAATTTCATTTTGCAGAAGTCTGTGTCTTTGATAAAGAATTTATTTTCCTCCCATTTCTTCAGTTTATTTTTTTGAATATTATTGAAAAGTGTCCAATATTCGCCCGAAAGATGTCTGTCATTTCGTGGTTTTAAAAACTTGATGGAATGTTGGCTTCCGTCCAGATATTCCAAATGTCCGGCTTTTTGTAATTGTTTCAATCTTTCTTTGAAACTTAAAATATCAAATCCGTTTTTTTTGCAAAAGGCAAGATCGCTGAAATGAACTTTTTGAATCGCCAAACCTGGCAAACTACGGAACAACAATTCCATAAAATAAGCATCGGAAGGTGCCAACTGTTCCAAATCCTCAGAGTTTATAAAACTTTGAAGCGTGGAAGATGAGATTGAATTTTTATAATAAACGAGTTCCTGATTATTCAGAAACGTCAGAATATTTTTGATTTTCGCTGTTGATAATTTTGTTAAATTTTTAATTCTATTAATATCTAACTGGAAAGTTCGTTCTGGTAAATCCGAATCTGCAATCTGAAAAATGGAATACAGATACATCAGAATTTTCTCGTACTCGGTTTTGTTGGGAATTTGGTTTTTGAAAATATCATCAATACTCTTCAATTCCTGTTCATTCCAAAGTAGCAGGACAATCGCTTCTTGGCCATTTCGTCCTGCTCTTCCGATTTCCTGATAATAATTTTCAAGCGTTGACGATGGCGAGAAGTGAATCACAAATCGGACATTATCTTTATCGATTCCCATCCCGAAAGCGTTGGTAGAAACCAAAACGTGGAATTGGCTGGTAATCCATTTTTTCTGAAGATTTTCTCTGTCACGAGATGTCATTCCGGCGTGGAAAAAATCTACATTCTGGAAATTATTATTTTTAATATAATGCGTAAGTTCTTCAGCTTCCTTTCTAGTTCGGGTATAGATGATTCCCGACGATGGATTTTGTTTGAGGAATTCTAAGATTCTATTGTATTTATCAGCAGTATTTCCAACGATGATGTTGAGATTTTCTCTTCGGAAACTTTGTTTGAAAATTTGAGGATGATGAAGTCCTAACTTAATCGAAATCTCATCAACCACTTGATTGGTCGCAGTCGCAGTCAATGCCAAACACGGTACATTTTTGAAATCCTGACGAAACTTTTTGATGTTCTGATAACTCGGACGGAAATCCTGTCCCCACTCGGAAATACAATGCGCCTCATCCACCGCAATAAATGAGATATGAATTTCCTGAATATTCCTTAAAAATAATTGATTCTGCAATCTCTCGGGCGAGACAAAAAGCACTTTGGTCAAACCTTCCTTACAACGGTTGTAAACGGTTTCTTCTTCGAATTCATCCAAGTCAGAACTCAATAATTCGGCTTCGATTCCTAAAGCTTGTAATGAAAGAAGTTGGTCTCTCATCAATGCTAACAAAGGCGAAATCACGAGGCAAGTTCCCTCCAGAATTATCGCTGGCAATTGGTAGCAAAGCGATTTTCCGCCACCTGTAGGCAAAAGTGCTAAAGTATCTTTACCATTGATGATGGAAAGGATTATTTGTTCCTGAGAAGACCGAAACTCATCGAACCCCCAAAATTGTTTGAGCGTTTGATGAATGAGTATATTTTGTGATTCTTTGGAAGAAAGCATTTGTAAATTTAATCAATTCTTTAAAATAAAAAAACCGTCTCGTGATAAAACGAAACGGTTTCTGTTTATTTAGAAATATATTTTATTTGGCTTCAAAATATACTCTTCTGTTTGCTCTGTTTTTCCATTCTGGACATTTCTCAGCTGGCTCACATTCTGGGTAAAGAAGGTCTTTCTCTCCTTTTCCAATCGCTTCAATCTTAGTTTTATCTGCTCCGTTTTGAATCAAATAATCTTTTACATTGTTCGCTCTTCTTTCAGAAAGTTTTTGATTGTAAGCATCTGTCGATCTTGTATCAGTTCCTCCAATTACTCGGAAATTGCTGTTAGATGAATTAATATAATTAATAGCATTGTTCAAGATTGGTGTGTTAGAAGGTAGGATTCTATCAGAATTCAAATCAAACTCAATTCCTTTAAGAAGCGCTGTATCATCTGTTACCACGCCTGTAGAATTGTTCATTGTCAAAGGACAACCTTGGTTCTCAACTGGTCCTGGAACTGTTACACATTTGTCATACAAATCAATTGTACCATCCAAATCAACATCCAATGCTACACCAGCGCCATCTACTCTTGCTCCGGCAGGCGTATCTAGCTGTCTGTCCCAATCGTCACAAACACCGTCATTATCTACATCTCCTTTTTTACAAACTTCAAGATCTTGCGTTTTTTCATTAAGAACATCTAATTTGTAATAGATTTCCTGCAAAGGATCGTGCCACATCAAGTGAGACTGGTGCTTTCCAAGCTTGAAAGTAAGTCCTAGAGTGGTGTTGAAGAAGTTGTCGGAAATTTGGTCTTCGTTTAGGTTGTAACCATTTTGTCCAACTCCAGCTCCATCGAATTCATCATCACCAGTTACGACGTACATCATTCTTCCTTCGATATCGATTCTGTTGTTGATTTTAAATTTAAGACCAGCACCCGCTTGACCAAAAATAGAACCAAGTTTGAATGGCTTAGATTCAAAATTCAGTGTTTGGTTGTATGGTCCTGGATCTTGTCTGTATGATTTGTAAGATAGTACACCAATACCTGCATATCCGTGCAAGGCCCATCTGAAAGGTGATTTATTATCTACTCTTCTAAGAAGGTTTGAGAAGTTAAGATCTCCTAAAATTGAAATGGCATTGTATTGTGTTCTACCAGCAATTTGTCTATCTGGTAAAGCGACGTGATCTTTTGTGTTGGCATAACCTTGTCTAGTTTCTCCTCGGTCGTACTGTAAGTTAAGTCCAAAAGCATGGGTAATCGCTTTATCAACACTTAAATAAGCGGAATATCCAAAAAGGTTTTTTCCATTTCCATTTTTGATAGAAGTCATATCCGCAGACTGCACCAAAGGTACACCCGCAGCGATAGATACAGACCAATCATTGAATCTTTTTGAAGACTGTGTAAATGGGGAAACATTTTCGGAGCCGGAATTTGCATTTGTAGGCGCTTCCTGACCAGCCAAACTCATAGGTAACAATAAACTAGCTGCTACTAATGATAATAAATTTTGTTTCATATTTGAATGTT
>JAGNPP010000281.1 GCA_017989575.1 Chryseobacterium sp. | reverse complement strand
ATGCAAAGGGAAAACCGACTGTATCAAGCGGATTGGTTGATGCGGTTTTATGGATTTGACGCGAATGAAATCTTAGACAAAAACCATCCGTTTCTAGATTTAGAAGTAGACCCAAAATTAGCTTGGGCGCTTAGAAACAGAGAAAAATTCCCAATAAATATCAATACTGCTCCGAAAGAATTGCTGTTAAGAATTCCTGGAGTGGGCGTAACTTCTGTAAATAAAATTCTGATGGCGAGAAAATTTCAGAAACTGAATTTAGAGCACCTCAAAAAAATGGGAGTTGCCACCAACAGAGCCAAATATTTTATAGAATTTGAAAGTCAAAACATTTTCAACCGATTGATTGACGAGCAGAATTTCAGACAAATCATTGTAAACGGAATGAAATCTAAATGGCAAAATCCGTTTTCGGAGCAGTTGAGTTTGTTTTGAATTGCCACGAATGCACAAATATTTAATTACAAAGATTATCATTTATATTTCATTAATAATTTATTATCATTAATAAAAATTGACCACCCTACTCTACGATTCCACTTTTGAAGGATTAATGACGACTGTATTTGAAGTTTTCGAGTACAAATATGATGTGGTGGAAATTGTAGCTCAACAAAATTACAGTCAAGAGAATTTCTTCGCAGAAACACACGAAGTGATTACTGATTTTACCAAATCTGACCGAGTTCTGAAAAAATTGGAAGAAAACCTAGGAAAGCAAGGCATTTCTCAACTCATGATGGTTTATTTTTCGGAGAGAAAAGACTTAGAACGATTAATTTTAAGCGCAGTGCGGCATTCTATAAAACATCCAAAACAAAATATTTTACAAGATTTTGGGAATGATGATATTTTAGAAATTTCTAAAATTTGCAGAAGCGTGAGCCGAGAAAGACACAGAATGCTGGCTTTTGTACGATTTGAATTACTGCAAGACGAAGTGTATTTTGCCAAAATAGAACCTGATTTTAATGTTTTACCACTTATTAGAAAACATTTTAAAGAAAGATATGCTGACCAAAAATGGATGATTTTCGATTTGAAAAGACATTACGGAATTTTTTATGATTTAAAAGAAGTCCAATTTTTCACGCCTGATTCTTCTCAATTGCAAAATTTCAGAAACTCTGAACAATTCCACCACGAAGAAGAGAAAAAATACCAAAAACTTTGGCAACGTTATTTTGTGAAAACAGGAATTCCTGAACGAAAAAACATGAAACTTCATATTCAGTGGGTTCCGAAACGCTATTGGAAATACCTCACCGAAAAGTACTAAAAACAAACCTCTCTAAAATTGCTTTTAAAGAGGTTTTTTAATATTTATTTTCTAAAAAAGGATTTGTGCAACAATTATCCGTCAGCTGCAGTTTTATTTTTTTAACATAAAAAAGTTGTCTCACTTTTGAGACAGTCTCTTTTTTTTATGCTCAATTGAAATTTTATTCGAATAATCAAGATAAAACTTTTATACATAGCAAAGGTTCAACATGTCACAAAATGATAAAAAAATGGAGCCAGGTAAAATTCCTAGCTCCATTTAACTGTATTAAAAATTGGTGTTCGATTGCTTATTTTACCGCAAGTAGATCTACCATTTCAAGTACAGGATCTTTCGCAAGTAATTCAGAAGCATTGGCCATTAAAGCCTTTGCAATCTCACCATTCAAGTGAGCATCTCTTGCATCTGTAGTTCCGAACGTATCGAATATACCAAAAGTAGAAGGGCCAATTTGTAAAGCATACCATCTTACGGTTCCTGGCTCACCTTCCGCAAGCGGTAAAGCTGACTTTAGGAATTCCAATACGTCATTTTCTTTACCCGGTTTTGCTTCTACTCTAGCTAATATTGCAAACTTTTCCATAATTTAAAATTTTAATGTTATTAAGAGTGTTCTTCAGCTCTTTATAACAAAAATAGGTTTTCCTAATCAAACTAAAAATACAAAAAATGTTAAATAAGGTTAATGTTAATCATCGAAAATCAGCCAATTTTGTAATGTTCTCTCCCATTAGAATTTGTTCATCATAAAATATTTCATCCCACCAACTAAAAATCCGTCTAATAATCTTATTTTTTTAGAATTTTTCTTAATGCTCTCTAAAATATTTGATAATAATAGTCAGATTATTCCAATAAACGGCTAAGCAAACGAAATAGGAAATGGATATTTTAAAAATGAATAAATTTATTTCGCGGTAGCGAATATTATATTTTGGATTTGTTATGATTTGGAACAACGTAATTATACACAACGACACACCTTGGAACTCTACCAAACTGGTACAATGAATAGGCCGTGTAAATCGTATCGGAACAAAAGCAAGTGCCTTTACAATTATGCATTTTACCCTTCGGCTCAAGGCGATTCGCAAATACGATTGAACCCAACCACCTTTAAGAAAATTCACGTGTAATATCCTTTAGTACAAAAAATAACTCTCCACGTCAACAAAGTGCATTGTTTTAAAAATTTAATTCATTCCCAGTTTTTCCTCCTGTAAATCGAGCATTTTTAAATGTTTACGTATAATTTCTTCATCCAGCAGAATTTCCTCACGGTTTTTAGAGATCAGCCATTCGCGCTGCTGGTTTATGATATCCAGGTAAATTTCACGGTATTCCGGAAAATTCAGAATAACTTCCGAACTGTTCACACGGTTTTCCCAGGTTTGCAACTGATCCTGTAACGCCGGGAATTTTTCAAGTTTTTCAAAATGGGTATCCCGGATTCTCTTCACTCCTATTTTTGCAAGTTCGTTCCGGATTTCATAATCGATTTCCTTTTCAGAGCGGGTAAAATCAGGATCCTGAATTTTGAATTTTTTGATGAGAAAAGGCAGCGTCAAACCCTGAACCACCAAAGTGAGCAGAATGACCACGAAAGTGATAAATAAAATCAAGTTCCTGTGAGGAAAGGGTGTTCCATCCTGCAAAGTCAGCGGAATTGAAAGTGCAGCAGCCAGTGAAACCACGCCGCGCATTCCCGTCCAACCGATTAAAGCAGGTCCTTTCCAGCTCGGATTTTGTCGGTCGGCAACAGTGATGAAATTACGCATAATCATGGTAGTGAATACGGCGCCATAAGCCGCAACGATCCTTGTTATCATCAGAATAACTGTAATCAAAACACCATAACCAAATGCTGTGGACAAGTCTGTTTCAAGCCCTGAAACAATCTGTGGAAGATCGAGCCCAATCATCATAAAAACAATACCATTCAGCAAAAAAACCAAACTGCTCCAGACATTTAGCGTCCCTAAACGCGATGAAGTAGCCAGAAACGAATGACTTCTGTTGGAAAGCAACAAACCACCACAAACTACAGCCAAAACACCGGAAGCGTGAAGCTCTTCTGCCACAAGATACATGAGGAACGGCGTCACTAGTGTGAGGACGATATCGATATTGGCGTCCGTTGGCAACAAGCGGTGCATCTTCATAAAGAAAATCCCTACAAGTATTCCGATTCCAGCACCACCGATACACATCCACAGGAAACTAAGGGCAGCTTCCTGCCAAATGAATTGTCCCGTCGCAACGGCAATCATTGCAAAGCGGAAAATAATCAATGATGAAGCATCGTTCAGCAAACTTTCACCTTCAAGAATCGAAGAATACCGTTTCGGAATTTTTACAAATTTCAAAATCGCTCCAGCGCTTACGGCATCCGGCGGCGAAACTATTCCACCCAAAAGAAA
>JAGNPP010000280.1 GCA_017989575.1 Chryseobacterium sp. | reverse complement strand
CCATCCGTTCTTTGGAAACCGGACTTCGCCATTTAGGTTTAAAAACAAAACAAGCTTTAGCACTTACAGACGAGGAAATCGAAAGAAGAATCCGAGTTTGTGATGACGAGAGATTGTTCATCATCGGCGACGCTTTGCGAAGAGGTTACGATTGGGAGCAGATTGTAGAATGGAGCAAAATCGATAAATTCTTCATCTGGAAAATCAAGAAATTGATTGATTTCGAAAAGACAATTGCAGATAACAAATTCGATAAAGAAATTCTTCTTGAAGCTAAGAAATTAGGCTTCGCAGATTTGAATATTGCTCATCTTTGGGAGACAACGCAGCGTGAAGTTTTCAATTTCAGAAAAGAAAACGGTGTGATGCCGGTTTACAAAATGGTTGATACTTGCGCCGCAGAATTTGAATCCGAGACACCATATTTCTACGGAACTTACGAAGAGGAAAATGAAAGTGTGGTTTCTGACAAGGAAAAAATCATCGTTCTAGGTTCAGGTCCAATCAGAATCGGTCAAGGTGTTGAGTTCGATTATGCAACGGTTCATTCGGTTTGGGCAATCCAGCAGATGGGTTACGAGGCGATTATCATCAATAATAATCCCGAAACGGTTTCCACAGATTTCTCGATTGCTGACAAATTATACTTCGAACCTTTGGCAGAAGAAGACGTGATGAACATCATAGAACTCGAAAAACCAAAAGGTGTTGTGGTTCAGTTTGGAGGACAAACAGCCATCAATTTAGCGGATAAATTAGCTGCACACGGCGTTCAAATCTTGGGAACTTCACTAGAAGACCTTGACAGAGCTGAGAACAGAAATAAATTCGAAAAAGCACTTCAGGAACTCGGAATTCCGCAACCATTGGGGAAAACTTCGACTTCAAAAGAAGAAGCGATTGTGATTGCTAACGAAATTGGTTATCCGGTTTTGGTTCGTCCAAGTTATGTTTTGGGTGGACGTGCGATGGAAATTGTTTATACGGAAAAAGAATTGGCGCATTATATGGAAAATGCAGTGGAAGCAAGTCCAGACCAGCCTGTTTTGATTGACCGATATTTGACTGGTCAGGAAGTGGAAGTGGATGCAATCTGCGATGGCGAAACGGTTGTCATTCCGGGAATTATGGAACACATCGAAAGAGCAGGTGTCCATTCCGGAGATTCAATCGCGGTTTATCCGCCACAACATTTGACGGAAACTCAAATCAAAACTTTAGAAGATTATACCATCAGATTAGCGACAGGATTGAATGTGATTGGATTAATGAATATTCAATACGTGATTTCCAAAGGTGAAGTTTTTGTGATAGAAGTGAATCCTCGTTCGTCCAGAACCGTTCCTTTCCTATCCAAAATCACGGATGTTCCTATGGCAAATCTTGCAACCAAAGCAATCCTCGGCGCAAAATTGAAAGACCTTGGTTACACTTCAGGATTGATTCCGAATAAGGAAGGCATCTTCGTGAAAGTTCCGGTTTTCTCTTTCAGCAAATTGACGAAAGTGGATATCCAATTAGGTCCAGAAATGAAATCTACTGGAGAAGTGATGGGGAAAGATTCAACCTTCGAAAAAGCCTTGTACAAAGGTTTGATCGGCGCTGGTAGAAAAGTGCCGACGCACGGTTCCATCTTGTTCACGGTTGCAGATCAGGACAAAGAAGAAGCGTCTGAAATTGCGAGAAGATTCCATACCATTGGTTTCAGAATTTGGGCTACGGAAGGAACTGCGAAGTATTTCGAGGAAAAAGGAATTCCAACTAAAATCGGTTACAAGATCGGAGAGGAAGATGTCAATTTGATCGATTTGATCCAAAAAGGAAAAGTCCAATACGTTGTCAATACGACGACGAAAGGAAAACAAGCCGAAAGAGATGGTTTCCAGATTAGAAGAATGAGCGTGGAAAACGGCGTTCCTTGTCTGACATCTATGGATACGGTCGAAGCGATTTTGAAAGTCATTGAGAGTATGACTTTTAAGATGGAAGCGATGTAATTTCAATATTTTATAAACTAAAAAAGCGTTGTCAGATTTACTCTAACAACGCTTTTTGATTTTATTTAATAATCTTCCACTTTGGATTTTCCGAGTTTTCTGCAATCTTTAATGGGGTAAAAGTTTTAAAATCTTTTGTTTTATAGTCAATCAACATCGACGGGCAACAATTTGCATCATCTTCTTTATAGAGATTGGTTGACAAAAAATATTCATCACCAATTTTTTTTATTTCAGCGCCTGCTCTTGGTTCAAAACGAAATCCCTTTTTTACATACTTGGTAACTTTTTTACTGAAATTCTCATCTTCGTAGGGGTAAAAGGAAATTGGAATAATATTTTCTCCATCAATTTTATAATAGTTTTCGTACGTTCCTGCTGCAACTCCAGAAGTTACACCAAATGCAAGAATCTCATTTTCAATAACCTCATAAACTTGCGCCTCGCCGTCGTGCTTGGAAACTGGATGTGGAAAGTAGATATAATTTGGACTGAAGTTTTTCAGCAATAATTCTTTCGTTTCTTCGGAGTCGTAATTTTTTTTGGCAAATTGTTCATCTAATTTTTTGATGATTAATTTTCTACTTTCTAGTGAATATGGGTCATTGAGAGGATTTTTGTGATACTCATAATTTTCTTTGTACTGTTCATAATCTTTTTTCACATCACCGGTTTTATCGGAGACTCCGTCCAAAACACTAGTCATAAGTTTATATTGTTTAGGATCTTCTTTTTTCATCTTTTCCAAACTTTGCTTTTGTTTATTTTCCCTTTCTTTTTCAAGTGAAGCATATTCTTCAAAAGTCATTACTTTCTCTTCTTGATTATTAGAAATTTGCTCGTCAAAACCAAAGTCGTTGTGTGATACGACTGAATCTGTAAATTTTCTTAGTAATTCGCTAGGATATTGTTTGTAATTAAAATTGTTTTTTATATTTTCAAAAAGACTTGCTTTCAAATACTGAACATAAAATTGTTGTTCTTCATTCGCTGGTACTGAATTGTGTTTATTACGAAGTTCCGAAGTTGAATAAATGTTTGCAATTTTGTTTTGAGCAATCATAAAACTGCTTAATAGAATGGTAGAGAAGATAATTAGTTTTTTCATTGTAAATTTTTTTGGAAATTTATTTATAATTAATGTAACTTCCTTACGGTTTACCGTAAAATCAGAAAAAATTAAGCTTTCAAAAAAACACAAACAATGGAATATCAAGCTAAATCAGACAAATATTTTTTTTTCGAGTTGATGCAAAACGGAAAATCAATTGGGAAACTAAGTTATTAAAGTTGGTTCAAATTCGACGCTGAGATAGAATTCGCTGACCAATCGAAATACAAAATCGAACCGAAAGGCTTCTGGGGAACAACTGTTGAACTGAAAGATGGAGCAAAAGTTCTCCTCAAATTCACGATGAACTGGAATGGGGAAATCGTTATTCAGACTTTTTTTGATGAGGTGGGAAAAAATTATATCTTCAGACAGAAAGGCGTTTTCAAAGATTCTTTTATAATGACAAATCCTAATGGCGTCGAACTTTTGGTAGTGAAACCCGATTTGAAATGGTTTGAAATGAACTATGAATACCAAATTTCAACTTCAGATGCTTTTGAAGAGTTGAACCACAAAGATATATTGCTAATGAACGCGTTGCATTGCGCCAATTATTTTATGACGATTATGATGTCTGGAATGGCTTAAATTAAATCTCTA
>JAGNPP010000279.1 GCA_017989575.1 Chryseobacterium sp. | reverse complement strand
TTAAATTATCTAAATCTGCTTGTGTTAAATCTAATTTTTCAAACAGTGCAAAATTGGCTCTCCACTTAAAACTGCATCTAATTCAGAAAGTTTAATTCCTAATTTATCAGAAACTTCTGAGTTAGCATTAAAAATTAACATCTCTTCAACAGAACTCTTGCTTATATCATTTTCCTCTGAAATTTTCTTTACAATCTCTTCAAAATTTGTTTCGTCTTTAAGTTTATACATAGGTCTATGGGTTTTTTATAAAATTAGAATTTATTTTTAAATCTACAAAATTTCTTCCCACAACGCAACCTTCCCCGCCTTTCCACTTGCCATTCAACAAAAACTTAGTATTTTTGAGACAATTAAAAATAGAAAACCTTTAGTATCAAATCTCCAAAGGTTCACAAAAATAATTCTATGAAAAAAACTGCCTACTCTTTAGTCTTTACTCTTTGTTCCTTATTCTCTTTTGCGCAGCAAAACGCTTACTCCCAGCAATATGCAAAATATAAAATGGATATTGATGTAGATGCGGCCAACTTCACTTACCAAGGGAAACAGACGTTGCAATACCAAAACAATTCACCAGATGAGTTGAGAGTTGCCTATTTCCATTTGTATTGGAACGCCTTCAAAGCGGGTTCTATGATGGACCAACGTGTAACGGGTCAAGGAATAAATGCAGACGGAAGATTGGCAAAAAGAGTGGGGAATACAGTGGTTTCCAGATTGTCAGAGATTCCGAAAAATGAAGAAGGTGCACAGAATATCCGCTGGATAAAGCAGAACGGAAAAGATTTGAAATTCGAGATTCAGGGAACGGTGATGAAAGTTTATTTGGCAGATGCTATCAAACCAAATTCTTCCACCACTTTCACAATGGAATGGGACGCCGTGATCCCAATGCAAATCCGAAGAAGCGGAAGAAACAACCGCGAAGGTATCGATATGACAATGAGCCAATGGTACCCGAAAATTGCTGAATATGATTATGACGGCTGGGCAGCTTTTGATTATATTGGAAGAGAATTCCACGCGCCGTTTTCTGACTATGAAGTGAATATCAAAATCGATAAAAACTACGTCATCGGTGCCGGCGGAAATCTGGAAAATCCAACGGAAGTAAAAGGTTACACCAGCAATGCGACAATCAAACAAGATATTTCCAATAAAGTAACTTGGAAATGGACAGCCAAAAATATTCTAGATTTCGCTTGGGCGGCGGACAGAGATTACACTGTGGAAAGTTTTCCGATTTTGGATGGGCCAAAGGTTTATTTGGTGTATCAAAAATCTGAAAAAACAAAATATTGGGAAGAGATGAAACCTTACATCACCAAATATTTCCAGCTGATGAATGCGACTTTCGGGCGTTACAAATGGCCAAGTTATGCCTTCATCCAAGGTGGCGATGGCGGCATGGAATACGGGATGTGCACAATGATTTTGGGCGAAGCCACTACTTTGGAAGGACTTGCTGGATTGATGTTCCACGAAGGTGCGCACTCTTGGTATCAGCAAATGTTGGCGACCAACGAGAGTGTACGGCCTTGGATGGATGAAGGTTTCACGCAATATGCAGAAGATTTTGTATCGTACAGATTGTTCCCACCAACGGAATCCAAACCGAATCCTTTTGCAGATGCTATTCGCGCTTATGTCAATTTCACAAAGTCCGGAAAGGAAGAACCAGCAGTTTGGTTGGCAGACCATCACGACAACGGAACGGCTTACACGTATGCAAGTTACATCAAAGGTGAAATGTTTTTGGTGCAGTTGGGGTACATCGTAGGCGAGGAAAATTTGAACAAAATAATGCTTAAATATTACGACGATTGGGCAATGAAACACCCGACAGAAAGAGACTTCATCCACATTGCACAGCAGATTTCCGGAATGGACTTGAAATGGTTTCAGCATTATTGGATCAACACGACAAAAACTATTGATTACGGCATCAAAAACGTAAAATACGACCCAGAATCTACCACGATTACTTTGGTCAATAAAGGCACAGTTCCAATGCCAATCGACTTCAGCGTTTTGACTAAGGATAAAAAAGTGGTCAATTATAATATTCCACTCAGCCTTACCAGAACTTGGAAATCGAAAGATATCTATGGACCGTTCAAAACCTTGCCTTATTGGGCTTGGACGCAACAGGAATATTCATTTACAATTCCTTACAGCAAATCTCAGTTGTCAGCAATTGGAATTGATTTTAGCCAACGTTTGGCAGATGTGAATCCGGAAGATAATTACTTGGAAGTAAAGTGATAATGTAACAATGTAATAATTTAACAATGTACCAATGACAACGGAGTTTAAGATTTTCAAATATTGGTAAACTGTTACATTTATAAATTGGTAAATTAAAAATCTATGAACAGCATCGTAATCAATATAGGAAACACCAATATCCGCTTCGGTTTGTTTGATGATGAAAATTGTGACATCTCGTGGGTCATTAATACAAAACCGTACAAAACGACGGACGAACTGTATGTTCAGATTTTGATGTTGTATCAAACCTATAAAATTGATGTTGATAAAATTGAGAAAATCATCATTGGTTCTGTGGTTCCTCAATTGACAAAGGTGATTGCAAGTGCTGTAAGGAAAATCCATCAGAAACCGCCTGTCATCGTGGACAGAAATACGCCTTCCGGTGTGATTCCGAAATCCAAACAAATGGGAACGGATATCTACGCGAATCTTGTTGCTGCGCACAATCTTTATCCGAAACAGAAGAAAATTATTCTTGATTTTGGTACAGCACTCACAGCAAGTTGCCTGGATGAAAATGGTGAAACGCTTGGCGTGATTATCGCTCCGGGAATCATAACTTCACTTAATAGCTTGATTCAAGGAACGGCGCAATTACCAGAAATAGAATTGGTGAAACCGAAAACTGTTTTGGGATTGGACACCATCAGCTGTATGCAAAGCGGAATGGTCTATGGTTTCCTCGGAATGGTAGAAGGTTTTATTGATAGGATTAATGATGAGGTTCAGGATAATTGTTTTGTCATAGCAACCGGTGGAGTGAGCCACGTTTACAAACCATTGACAGACAAAATCAATATTGCAGACAGACTTCACACTTTGAAAGGATTGTACTTTCTGGGGAAGGATTTGTAACTATCTTTTGTTTTGGAAGAAATCTTTCACGATTTGAGAACATTCATTTTCCATAATTCCCGTCACAACTTCTGTCTTTGGATGAAGCGATAAACCTTTATTAATAAAACCTCTTTGCTCATCTCTCGCACCAATTACCACTTTTGTGATTTGAGACCAATTGAGCGCGCCAGCACACATCACGCAAGGTTCCAAAGTGACATACATTGTACAATTCTGAAGATATTTCCCACCGAGATAATTCGCTCCGGAAGTGATGGCCTGCATTTCGGCGTGGGCGGTGACATCGTTCAGCGTTTCTGTGAGATTATGAGATTTTGCAATGACTCTATTATTGGAAACGATGACACAGCCAATCGGAACTTCATCTCTTTCCAATGCCAGTTGAGCTTCCTGAAAAGCCATCTTCATAAAATAATCGTCGGTGAACATATTTAGATAGGGAAGTTCTCGGATTTTGTCATATCCGCAATGCTGGTGTCCAAGATTGGAAGCATACTGTCACGAACATTGATTAATAATTTTCTGATACCACAAGTCGCTTCATCTGTACAATCTGCACATTTTTCGTAGAAATTGA